>JAOACU010000269.1 GCA_026417715.1 Anaerolineae bacterium
TCAAAATCGGTCAAGCCGCGCGTAATCTCGCGCAGGGCTTCTTCGAGACGTGGCGACAGCGCATCGAGATACCAACGAAAGAAATCTCCTTCGAGAAAATTGACAATACCGCGCTGAGCGTACACACCGCCGTTTTCCATCTCATTCAGTTGCGCAAGCAAATCCTCGCGTGTGGCATACGTCAAACGCTGTGAGAACGATAAACCGAGTGGGGCCTCACTCAAAGTCACGAGTTCTGCTGCAATCAACTTCATCAAAAAGGCAAAGTAGGTGTGAATAGAAAAGAGCAGTTCTTGAAAGTCGGTCTCCTTGTCCACACGATACAACTTGCCCAACGCGTGTGCGTCCTCGGCGTGATGCGCGTTGAGATGTTCGCCGTACACGATTCCAAACAGGCGTTTCCATTCCGTAAAGAATACGCGCACACGTGTACCGCCCCAGTTTTCCAAAGCATCGGCAAACGCCGAAACAGCCAGCGGCGCGATGTGACTTGGCGGACCGAAACGCTCGGCGAGATATTCGGCTGTCAGTGGCAAGCGCGCCAAGGCGCGCAAAAATGTCAGAAACGTGCGTGCACTCTCCACATCGAAAGGAAACGGTCCCACGCGCACAAACGCATCTTCCACGCGCATTTTCTTACGCACGTTGGGGTACGCGCGATATTGGACGAAAAAGATGCTTTCACCATCGAAACCTACGCCCGCCCATCGTTTCAATGTTTCGGGCGTAGCGCTGCCTTGCGTGCGCGCTTCGGCTAGAATGTAATTCACCAGTTGCTCGTACGCGTGCTCAACAGCAGATTCAGCGACAAACGCACGCGGCGACTCGTACTCGATGACGACCTGACCGTGCACCGCATCGGGACGCCCGCGATAAATCGTCTTGGTAGCCAGTCGCTCGTAACGCGGCTCGCTCCGAACACCAATGCTGTGCAAAAGCGGCTCGAGTAATTTCTCGACACCGATGCGTAAATCCTCTTCGGATTGAGCGTGCCGCATCAAGTCTGCTACAGCCGCAACAAGTTTTTCCGACGCTTGACGTAGCGAGTCTTGCGACGCGATAGTCACAAGTTCACTAGACATCTTTCTTTGCTTTCCTCTCAGGCGAAAATGACAACGCAAGAGTAGGACAAGTTTGTGAACTTGTCCTACACCTATTTATACTCCCAACCACCGCCGTAACACCGCCAAGCATCCTGTTGGTGGCGCAGGCGGCGCGGGCGGTTGTGGTTGCGGCTCTTGCTCTAGCGCGCTTTGATACGCGTCGAAAACTTGCGCGCGTCCTTTGCCTTGCGTGTTTGCATCCAATCCCAAATCTTTTGCCGTGTTCATCAAAATTTCCTTGATTTGTTGTGGCGAAAGACCCGGCTTGGCTTGCAACAACAGCGCGCACGCACCCGTCGCGTGTGGCGTCGCCATCGAAGTTCCCGACGCGCTGGTATAGTGCGCGTCGAGCGGTGTGCCCATCGAAGTACCGGACGCGCGACACGCGACGATGCTCACACCCGGAAAACATACATCGGGTTTGATGCGCCCATCGCTCGTGGGTCCGCGCGACGAGAAACTTGCCACTTGGTCCGATTTTGTCGTCGCGCCAACCGTGATGACCGTACGCGCACAACCCGGCGAACCGACAGTGGACGTACCCGGTCCGGCATTGCCAGCGGCGACACACAACACCACGCCACGCGCGACAGCGGCATCGCACAAGACCGACAGCGCGTCAGTGCCATCGCACGCGCCATCGCTACCCAGCGATAGGTTGACGACGTGCGCGCCTTGCTCCACCGCCCACTCGACGCCGGACATCACATCGCTCATCGTGCCTGTCCCGTTCCCGCGCAACACTTTGGCGATGTAAAATGAACATTCGGGCGCGACGCCGCGATACTTGCCCTGACTCGCCGCGCCACTTCCCCCAACGATGCCTGCAACGTGCGTGCCGTGTCCATTCTTGTCCGCGTTACCTTCGCCGGTAAAATCTTTGGTTTGCACGATGCGGCCAGCAAAATCGGGATGATTCGGATCAATGCCTGTATCCACAATCGCGACCTTGATGCCGCGCCCCGTCACATCGTTCTGCCACACCTGCGGCACGCCAATCAGCGGCACCGACGTATCGAGCATCGTGTGCACAGTTTCGTCGTACCAAATCAGCGTCACTTCGTCACGATCCGTCAACGCGTTGATCGCGTTGGGCAGCGCGAGATGCGCGCTCGCGGCAATCAGCCGATACGTGCGCGTCGTCGCGACGATACCTTGAATCGCCTCGGCGATGCCCATCACTGGCGCGCGATACTGCACGATCACGCGCAACGGTTCGGGTGTAGTGAGCATCGCGCGCGCTTGGGCTTGCATGCGTTCCGCAAGGCGCGGATGAATTTTGGTGGGGTCAGGCATAGGTTTTCTCCTCTGTTCACGACATCGTGTGCACAACCTTGTCTTCTTCGAGTGATTGCACCCAAGATTTCTTGGCGAGTTTCAGCAACGCCGAAGCGCGACCCTGAATCGCTAACGCGGGAATGAGTGTGAACGTGCGACGCACGGTCACATCCAACGCGCGCAAATCGTCGAGATGCGCTTGGGGCTTGTCCTTGACGCGCACAATCAGGTTCACGATCGCTTGTGGATCGCGTTCCAATTTCGCTTTTAGTTCAGGTGGAATGTGTGCCATCGTTCCACATCCTTCTAGCGTATCAGGGGTAGTGATCAAAAAGTAATGCTGACAGTGTCATTCTGAGGCGCGTTTTTTGCGCCGAAGAATCTCTCAAAGGACTTTGCGAGACGCTTCGCTGCGCTCAGCGTGACAGATTGCTTTACAGGCATTACTTTTGTAGCACCACCCGTATCAGGGTTGATTCAATCGAAACTTGGTGACTTGTGTCCCTCTCACGGTGAACAATTCGTTCCGATCATTGAACACCATTGCCCAAGCCGAACCCTGGAACATACCAAGATAGCGACCTGTCGCATCGAAGACCTGAATGCGAGTGTCGGCAACATAGACGCGGCTTTGGTTGTCCACCGCAATCGCTTGAATACGTCCGAATTGTCCCGGCGCATCGCCACGACTGCCAAAACGATCTACGAACTTGCCTTCGCGTGTGAATTTGAAAACCGCCGAGTCGAACGATCCGCCAGCGATGAAAATGTTGCCGCGTCCATCCACCGCCGGATAGTTGTAGAGTTCAGCATAACCCGTCAGCGAACTGATGACACCACGAAGCACTTGCGTCGCTTTGCCTTCTGCGTCAAAGCGTACGAGATCGTCGCGATGTCCTTGAATCGAAGTGATGATACCATAGCGCGCTTCGTACCATGTCGCGAGCAAGCCACCCTCCGGGGTCAGCGTGACCGCGTCGAAACGATCACCATCGGCGTACTCTAACTTGCCCAGCGATTTGCCAGTGGCGCCTTCGACGCGCAGAATTTTTCCGTCGGCAACAACGTAAACCGTTCCTTGACGATTTGCCGCCATACTGCTGATGCGTGTCTTGGAATCGCCGACGAACCACTGCGTCACGAATTTGCCGGTCGCATCGAACACTTGCACGCGTCCGCCACTATACTCGGCAACGTAGATGTTACCCGCACCATCGAGCGCGATACTGCGCGCGTCCTCGAACAAACCTGCGCCAGTGCCCTTGCCGCCAAAGGTGAGCACCGCGCTTGCGAATCCCAGCGGTGTCGGCGTAGGCGAAGGGACACGCGTGGGCGTGGGAGTCAGCGTGCGCGTCACAGTTGGAGAAGGTGGCGCAAACGCGGATTGCAGGTCTTCTTTGAGCGCTGAGAAATTGAGCGCCAATGGAAGGATCGTAAGAACAAGAGGAATACCGATAATGCCAATCACCAAGAGCCAGAGCCACCACGCGCAGCCAGTCCCGCGCCTCTCGACAGACGTTGCTCTGACGCGCGTGGAGGTGACGGGCTTGACCATTGTGCGAGTGATTTCGATGGATTCGCCGCGCTCGATTCGATCCACCGCGTCCTTTGCCTCTTGCAATCCAGCGTCGAACGTCTGACGGTACAGTTTGACCGCGTCAATCTTTTTGCCGGCGTGCACGAGCCGCGCAATCTCGCCCAGTGTGCTCGCGAAT
>JAOACU010000270.1 GCA_026417715.1 Anaerolineae bacterium
ACCGCCGTCGGCTTGTTTAGCCCGCGTAGACGGGCTTTGGGTAGTTGCTGGAGCGAATTGATTCGCCTGTCAATAGACTTTGCACCAGCCCCAGCGTTTACTCTTCGCGCACCTGAATCTCGATACCACCGAACAATTGCGCAATCGTGTTGTAGATTGCCGCGCTGATGCCACCGAGCACGGCAAGACCCACTCCACCCAGGAGCATCCACGCAAGCGTTAGCAACAGGATGAACAAAGGTGCGGCGTTGTCCAAAAATTGTAGCGTCTTGAGCGCGCCTTCCAACCTTAAAACCGCAAGCATATTCGCGCGAATGGATTGCCCGAAAATGTTAGCGAGTTCCGCGCTCTGCCAACTTTCGAGGAGCGCGCGCAAGGTCGCGATGATGAATTTGCTGACAAGGGCAAGGACGAGTCCGGGAATCAGATTAGCCAGCGCGCCCAAACCGCAACCGAATTTTACACTAGAGCCCAAGCCAATATGATGGATGATCAGTTTTCTCATACGCAAGTGACTTTGCCAGAACGCGTAGAGTATGCTAGAATTTGTATGGAGGGGAAATGTTAGAAACGATAAAATTATCTCCGCAACTGCGCGACGAGTTAAAAGCCCTGACCGAGACAGGTCTATACGCCAACGAAGAAGACTTTATCGCAGACGCTGTCCGTACGTTACTTGCCGCGCGCCCCGATTTGCGTGAAGCGTTAGCGTGCAAGTTGTATGATCGCGGTACTTTTTCTTTGGGCAAAGCCGCCGAATGGAGCGGTTTAGATATCGAAGCGATGAAAGCCGCACTCCATCGGCGAGGTATCACACGCGCGGCATTCGAGTCGGTGGATGAAATCCAAAGTATGGCAAGCCACGCGCTGGAATCGGCGGGGAGAAAAGTTGAATGACAGATTGCAAACCAAAGATTTTTACACCTTCCGTCAGGATGTTCTCACTTTGTTAATGTCCTAACTGACGTTATGCAGTTGTAGGACAAGTTTGAAACTTACCCTACGCGTGCGTAACAGCAAAATTTTGCGTGTGTGTTCTACGCCCCCTCAAACCGCACGATGACACACGTGATGTTGTCATCGCCCCCGTTGCGATTTGCCACTTGAATCAATTCGCGGCACGCGTCCTGTGGATTGCGATGCCGATTGACAATCTCGCGAATTTCCTCGTCGCGCACCATCTCCCACAAGCCATCACAACACAAAAGCAAACTTTGCCCGGCTTCGATGTGCACATCGAACAAGTCCACCGCAAGGTTCGGTTTATCGCCGATGTTGCGCAGGATGTAGTTGCGTTGCGGATGTGTGCGCGCGTCCTCTTCGCTGATCGCGCCGCTATCGGCAAGGGCTTGGACGAACGAGTGATCTTTGGTGAGTTTGGTGATGCGGTCGGGCGTGATGAGATACGCGCGACTATCGCCGACGTTGGCAATGTAGGCGCGATTGCCGGCGACCAGCGCGGCGACAACGGTCGAACCCATATCGGTTTGCGCGCGCACGCGCGCCTCAAGCACATCGGCATTGGCTTGTTCGATGGCGGCGCGCAACAAGTCGGCGTAATCGCGATCCGTTGGCGTAGAGGCAAAATGCGGTGCAAGAAGATTCGTGGTCACATAACGCGCCAGCGTCTCGGTCACCATTCGACTTGCCACTTCGCCCGCTGACGCGCCGCCCATTCCGTCTGCCACCGCGTACAAGCCGATGAGTTGATAACCGTTCTGCGTGAATTGCACAATCTCGGTGGTGAGGAGCGCGTCCTCGTCAATCTCGCGACGCATTCCCACATCCGATAATCGTCCGACGACGGTGGTGAGTTTGGAAGGATGGCGCAACTCGTCCAAAAGTTGTTGCAGGTCAATCTGGAACGCGCGCGCGTGCCGATACTCGCGCACCAGCGCTCGCTCGATGAGTTGTGCAATCGCAGAAGCAAACGTGGGCGAATCGTGTTTAGCAGGAATGAGCAAAGTCTGGAGGGTGTGTGCCAAATCTACAATGTCTTGCATCCCGCGTTCGAGCGTGTACTCGGTCAGGTTGACGAATCCGCCTAGTTTGATTTGATAATCGGCAAGGTAAAGATGTTCAGCGACAATCGCGCCGTGTACCAAATCCTTGCTGTGTAACTTGACGAGTGCATCGGCGAGTTGCGCGCCCCACTGCAACACCGTCATCGCGCGCAGATTGCCCGGCGAAACCGGGGTGAGTGGATACTCGTGCGCCAAGTACGCGCGGATGTGATCGCCAAAATTGATTTGGCACACATCATAGATTTCGACGAGCGCGGGATGATGCACATCGGCATCGAGTAAACGTTTCTCGGCGCGATAGTTTTGCGGATCGTCCGATTCGAGCAAGAGGCATTCGCGCCCGGTGAGTTCATCGAGGACAAGATACTTGTTGAGGTGAGGATGCGTTTCCAGCGCGCGCAAAACTTGAAAGCGATTGTGGACGATTGCGCCACGCGGCAAATCGGAGAAGCCGAGTGGTGGTAGGTGACGTGTCTTGCTACTCACGATACGCGGTGGCGGTTCAATCGGTTCAGGGAGAGTCGGTGGTAGATTCGGCGCGCTCATCGTTTGGCTCCTGATGATGAAGGAAGATGAAAACGAAATTTCAATGCGCCGAAGGTGATGACATCGCCATCTTCAAGATAGTTGGCGGGTGTGCGTTTGCCGTTGACTAGGACGCCATTCAACGAAGGCATTGTGTCACTCGTACCATCGAGCACAACCCAACGTCCATTGCGTTGCACTAGACGCGCGTGATGATAGGAGACCGTATCGGCGTTGGGAATGTTCGTGGGAATGCGAATGTGACAATCGCGCGCGCGTCCGAGTGTTTGGATTTCGCGCGCAAGGTAGAAACGTTTGCCGCTGGGTTCGAGTTCCAGATAAGGCAACGTCGCCCGATGTGCACGACGACGTTGCCACACGAACCAACCACTTGCGCCCACCAGCGCGAGTGCCAGCGCGCTCGCGGCGATGAGAATCAGGGTAAAGGTGTCCATCTATTTTTTGATTCTGACGCGCGGCGCGGGTTTTTCGGGAGGAATGTACTTGTCGAGTAGGATACTCAAATCGCGCCGAATCTTGGGAGGAATTTGATCGCGCGCGGTGATGATTGCGGTTTGCAACGCGTTGGGGCAAGGGCAATGTTCGCGCGCGCGCGGAATTTCGGCGACGGCGTAACGCACGATGCGTTTGCCCATCTCGGCGTTCTTCATCAGGTTTTGAATGATCATCTCGGCAGTGACTGTATCGTGCGCGGGATGCCACACATCGTAATCGGTGACCAGCGCGACAGTGGCGTAGCAGATTTCGGCTTCGCGCGCCATTTTCGCTTCGGGGAGTGCGGTCATTCCAATCAAGTCCATCTTGAGCGCGCGATACGTTTCCGATTCGGCTTTGGTCGAGAACGCTGGACCTTCCATCACGACGAGTTTACCGCCGCGATGCACGCGCGCGCCGGCTTTGACCGCCGCTTCGTACAGAATGTTGCTCAGTTCAGGACAGAATGGATCGGCGAACGAAATGTGCACGACGAGTCCCGGCGGAAACAGCGTCGAAGGACGCATCTTGGTTCGATCGAAGAGTTGATCGGGAATGACGATGTCGAGCGGCGCGTAATCTTCGCGCAGACTGCCGACCGCGCTCAGCGAAATGATGCGTTCCACGCCGAGTGTTTTGAACGCGTAGATGTTCGCAGCGACGGGCAACTCGTGCGGTTTGATGCGATGCCCGCGTCCGTGTCGCGGCAGAAACGCGATGCGTTGACCTGCCAGCGTACCCAAAATGAACGCGTCCGAAGGATTGCCGTACGGTGTGCGGATTTTGATTTCTTTGATGTCGGTCAAGCCGTCCATTTGATAGACACCGCTACCACCGATAACACCAATCGTGGCTTGTTCGAGTTTTGCCATTGCACTTTTCTCCTTGCGCAAGGTGTGGCGATATTATAAAAGCAATTGCGCGGAAACGCAAGGTTGGGGCGAGTCCACGGCTGGTGCAAAGTCGGTGTTGGCGACTCAAAGTCGCCGCGACAACGACCCCAAGCCCGCCTTTGCGGGCTAAACCAGCCGCCGAAG
>JAOACU010000027.1 GCA_026417715.1 Anaerolineae bacterium
ACATAGTACGCCAAAAGTTGTAGCGGCACCGTCGCGACAAGTGGCATGAACGTTTCAGGCGCGTGTGGCAAGTACACCACATCGTGCGCGTGTGAGGCGATGCTTTCATCGCCCTCCGTTGCAAGTGCAATCACCGGTGCGCGGCGCGCACGAACTTCTTGGACGTTGCTCACCACCTTGTCCAACGTCGCACTGTGGAGCGCGATGGCAATCACCATAATTTCGGGATCGAGCATCGCAATCGGTCCGTGTTTCAACTCGCCTGCAGGATAACCCTCCGCGTGCAAGTAACTAATTTCCTTCAACTTGAGCGCGCCTTCGAGCGCAGTGGGATAGCCAAACCCGCGCCCCAAAAAGAAACAACTCTTGCGCGTCCAAATTTTTTCGGCGAGGCGTTGCATTTGCGCATCGGTGCTCAACGCGGCTTGCACGAGGTCGGGCACGCGCGCGAGATGTTGCGCGAGTTCCACGCCTTGCGCGTGCGACATCGTGCCGATACGTTGTGCCCAATCGAGTGCAATCACCATCAGCAACAACACTTGCGCGCTGAACGTCTTGGACGCGACCACGCCGATTTCTGGTCCCACGTAGAGATACACCGTCGTTGTCACGCCGCGCGTGATCGAACTCCCCACGGCATTCGTGAATGCGAGCGTTTGCGCGCCTGCGTCGCGCGCCAAGCGCATCCCCGCGAGTGTATCCGCCGTCTCACCCGATTGCGTGATGAGAATCGCCAGAGTTGACTCATCGAGTACTGGCGACGCGTAACGAAACTCGGACGCGATGACCGCTTCGGCGGGCACGCGCACCCACTCTTCGATCACGCGCTTGCCGACGAGCGCGGCGTGGTATGACGAACCGCATGCAATCAAAACGACACGTCGCACGCGCGTCAAATCGAGCGCGTCGAGTTCGGCGACGTGCACACCACGTTCGCTCACACGACCACGCAGGGCATTGGCAAGAGCGGATGGTTGTTCGTTGATCTCTTTGAGGAAAAAGTGCGGATAGCCGGCTTTTTCCGCCGCCTGCACATCCCACGTCACGCGCATCGGTTCACGTACAACCGGCGTGCCTTCGAGCGTGTAGATGCGCGCGCCCGCGCGTGTCAACGCGACGATTTCGCCATCCTCGAGCAACATCACATTGCGCGTGTGTGGCAGAATCGCTGGGATGTCCGAGGCGATGAAATGTTCATCATCACCCAAGCCGACAATCAGCGGCGAAAAATGTCGCGCGCCGATGAGCGTATCGGGTTGTTCACGATCCAATACGCCGATCGCATACGAACCATGCACGCGCCTCAACGCGCGCCGTACTGCTTCGAGCAATGTCGTGTGTACGAGTTCACTCTCGATGAGATGCGCGAGCACTTCAGAATCGGTCTCGGTGACAAAACGATGCCCGCGCGCACGCAACTCGTCGCGCAAGGTGGCGTAATTTTCGATGATGCCATTGTGCACGACAACGATGCGCCCCGTGCAATCGGTGTGCGGATGCGCGTTGGTATCGTTGGGTGCGCCGTGTGTTGCCCAGCGCGTATGCCCCAGACCGATGTGACCGCGCGGTGCATCGTGATTGACACAATCCAACAAACGTTGCAACTTGCCTTCGCTCTTGCGAATCGCAATTGCACCGCTGGGGACGCGCACGGCGATACCCGCCGAATCGTAGCCGCGATATTCCAGTCGGCGCAAACCATCGAGTAGAATCGGCGTTGCATCGCGCGCGCCGATGTAACCAATGATGCCACACATTGGGAATCCCTCCTTGAGGATTTGAGATTTGAGATTGGAGATTGGAGATTGGAGATTGATTTGCCCAATCTGCAATCTGCAATCGCTCTGCCACTGCGCGTGCTTTTGTCCCGCCGATTGCTCGACGGTTTTGTGCACGCGCTTGACCATGCTCGGAGGGAAAGCCGCGAATTTCCGGGGAGATTTGGAAATTCGCGTGGAGGGCGATGGCGCGCCCTGGAGGCATCCGCTGATCTCTCGATTTTCCCCTGCGCTCGCGCTTCAGGGTTAGTTCCGCCTCGCGACGGAAAACCTCCTCCTCGTCAATAGAGATTGGAGATTGGGGATTGGAGATTTGAGATTTGAGATTGGAGATTTAAGATTGAAGATCAATCGCTAATCCCTAATCCCTAATCCCTAATCCCTAATCTCTATCCATGCGCTATCCGCTTTCCCACCTCACGCCTCACGTCTCACGTGTCACGCCTCACGCCTCACGCTTCACATCTCACCTCACCTCCTTCAACAACCCATTCATCGGACGCGACCAATCGCGATAATAGCCGTGCAATTCGCGCGGCATCAGCGCGGCAATGGCTAGCATCAACTCGTCCGCCATCTCACCGATTTGTTCACGCGTGGGTTTGGTTGTGGTGACCGCAAGTGGTTTGCNGATGCGAATGTACATTGGAGTTGGGCGCAAGCGCGCGAGGTTACGCCACAATGCCTTGCCACCCCACACGGCTACTGGCAACAACGGCGCACCTGAACGTAACGCCAACGTGATCGCGCCTTCGCGTCCACGTTGCAACGCACCCGTTTCGCTGCGATGTCCTTCGGGTGCGATGACTAGTGCCATTCCGTTGTGTAAGACCGCGAGCGCGTTCTTGAACGCGCGCACATCCACTTCACCACGTCGCACCGCAAACGCGCCATACCAACGAATGCACGCGCCCAGAATCGGATAATCGAACGCCTCGATCTTTGCCATCGGCACGACTTCGCGCGGCAAGTACGTGCCCATCAACACAGGGTCAATGAAACTGCTATGACTGATACACACAATCAAGGCACCGCGACGTGGGACATTTTCTACACCCTGAATGTCCACGCGTAAAATCACACGGAACACACCGCGCAATGCCCAGTTGGCAAAATAGTAAAACCAAGGTCGTGTCTGCATACTTGTTTTCCACGAAGGTCACGAAGAGCACGAAGACAAATTCGTGTTCCTTCGTGTCCTTTGTGGATCCTATCAACAATCGCGTGCAGTGACGAGTTGCATCACGCGTGCAATCACTTCGGGCACACTCAAGTTCGTCGAATCGAGATACACCGCATCGTTCGCTTGCTTGAGCGGTGCGACTGCGCGCGACGAGTCAATCTCATCGCGCCGACGAATCTCTTGGCGCACCGCTTCGTACTCCACTTGCTCACCGCGCGCAAGGCGTTCGCGATGACGCCGACGCGCGCGCTCTTCTTCCGTCGCATCGAGATAGATTTTCAAATCCGCTTCGGGCAAAACAACTGTGCCGATGTCACGTCCGACCATCACCACGTTGCCGCGCAAACCGATGCGGCGTTGTTGCGCCGTGAGCGCGCGTCGCACACCCGCGTACGCCGATACTGGCGACACGTACGCATCCACCTCACGCGAACGAATCTGCCAAGTGATGTCTTGTCCATCGGCGAGAATCGTAAACTGCCGACCGTCGTTGAGCGTCGGTTTCAAAAAATCAATTTGCACTTGCTCTGCCAGCGCGGTGACAGCGGCTTCATCGGCAATCGGAATTGCGCGCGCAAGTGCAACACAGGTCACGGCGCGATACATCACGCCGGTATCAAAATACAGATAACCCAGTTTTTCTGCAATCGCCGCGCCAATCGTACTCTTGCCCGACGCGGCGGGTCCGTCAATCGCGATGATGGAGGGAAGCACGGTTGGTTGTCCTTGTAGATTGTTCCTTGAGCGCGCGCACTTCACGCGCACTCAGCGCGCGCCACTTGCCCACAGGAAGATTGCCTAGTTCGATGGGACCGATACGCACGCGAATCAAACGCAAAACGGGATGTCCCACACCCGCGCAGAGATGACGAATGTGTCGCTTTTTGCCTTCGTGCAAAACGATGCGCAACCACGCTTGTCCGTGATCGGCTTGACCAAAGCGTTGGCGACGCGCCGCGCGTTCGACGCGATCTGCGCGCAAGATTTCGCCGGCATACCACACACCTTTTTGCATCTTGGCAAGTGCGGCATCGTCGGGCTCACCTGCGACGAGTGCAAGATACTCTTTTTCGTGTTCGTAACGCGGATGCGTGATGCGATGCGCAAGGTCACCGTCGTTCGTCAACAACAACAAACCCTCGCTGTTCGCATCCAAACGACCCGCCACGTACAAACGTTCGCGCGTCGGCACAAGGTCAATCGCCAATGGCTTGCCGCGTTCTTCGTCCACGTCGCTCAGGTAACCGCGCGGCTTGTGCAAGACGATGTACGTCTTGGGCTCGATGCGAATCGGTACGCCATCTACTTCGATGCGATCGCGCGCGGGATCGGCTTGGGTGCCCAGTTTGGTCACCACGACGCCGTTGACGCGCACGCGTCCCGCCGTAATCAGTTCTTCGCATTTGCGCCGCGAGGCAATCCCCGCGTGCGCGAGAATTTTTTGCAAGCGTTCCATTTGTTCGACCGATGACCGAGGACGGAGGACGAAAGTCATCCATCCTCCGTCGTCCGTCCTCCGTCTTTCGTCATCTCTACCGCATTCGCCAACGTTGTTTCGACGACGGGTTCCAAGGGAGGCAGTTCGTCAGTACTCTGCAAGCCAAAGTTTTGCAAGAACTCGAATGGGGTCGCGTAGAGAATCGGACGTGCAGCGGTGTCTTGGCGCCCCACCTCTTGAATCAAGCCGCGCGCGAGGAGGGTTTGAATCACTCCATCGCAATTGACGCCGCGCACGGCTTCGATGGCAGGACGCGTGATAGGTTGGCGATACGCGATGATCGCGAGCGTTTCGAGCGCAGCGGCGGACAGGTGCCCGCTGGTATTCACGCCCAAAAATTTTTCGATGAACGGCGCGGCTTCGGGTGCACTTACCAGTTGCACGCGGTCGCGCCACCGTTGCAAACGAATGCCGCGCGTCGCGTACTCGTGTTTCAATTCGTCCAGCGCGGTTTCCACTTGTTCCACGTTCGCTTCCAACGTTTTCGCTAGCGTGGCAACCGTCACAGGACTTTCGGCGACAAACAATAAACTTTCGATCAACACTTTTAACGGCAACGCGTTATCCATTCGTCCTTCGTCTTTCGTCTTTCGTCCTTCGTCGTTCGTCCTTCGTCATTATACATCAAGAGCGCGTCCACACCAAAAGCGCACTCACCACCAACAACGCAACCGCGCTGATTGCCGCGCCCACCCACAGCGAAACAGGACGATACTCGAAGACGATTTCATGTTCACCGGCAGGCACGCGCACCGCGCGGAAAATCAAATTCGCGCGATAAAGCGGCACTTCTGCACCATCGAGACGCGCGACCCAACCCGGATACCACGTATCGCTCAAAACGAGGTACGCCTCTGCGCGCGCGTGCACCGAAACGACGACACGTTCGGGTTGATAACTGACGATGCGCACCGATTCGTCCGCGCGTTGCGCGCCACCCGCATCGAGCGGTGTGCCACCGTTTGCCACAAACACCACGCGCGCAGGATCAAAGTCGTGGCGTTGCATCGCGGCGAGTGTACTTTTGTCGTCCAAGACGCGCGCGGTGTGCACGAGAAACGCGCGCGGCATCACATCGAGATTCTCGAACACGGCGACTTCGTTCGTGCGATAGATCAACGTGAAATCGCCCGCGCCGATCAAATCGGCAAGCGAGACGCGCTTGCCTTCAGGTGTCACGAATTCGACGCGCTCGACATACAACAAGCCCTCTTCGATGATCGGTACGATCGTGATGCCGATGATTTCGCGCGGCTTGCCCGCGCGCGTCAAATCGAATTGCGCGAGAAAGGTGTGCCCCGCGTGCGACTCGGTGGGAAACGCCGAACGCGCGGGAAATGTCGTCGCGATGGGTGGCATCGCATGGCGCACATCCTTGCGCACATCGGAACGCTCGTATGCCCACTCCGCCGTGTGCACACCCGCGCGAAGAGGAATCGTCTCGATACTGCCATCGCGCATAAACAAGACGATGTTTGCCACAGTCTCGCCATCGCGCCATTTGACTGACTGTGCAAGCGACGAAATCACGCGGAGCGCACTCGCCTCCAACATCGGAAACGCGGAATAGCGCATGACGTAACGCGGTGCGAATTCGACCCTGAGATCATCGCCCTCCGTTTTTGCGTCGGTGGGCAACATTTGTGGGCGGATGTAATAACGCACGTTCATCAGGTTCAGCATCGGCGCGTTGATGAATTCGAGATACTCGCTCGTCAGTTGCGGCATCAGTGGTGTGTAGCCCGTCGCGTTCGGTACGCCGTAGATCAACGAGACGTTGGGATACAAACTTTCGCGCATCGTGATCATCCAAGGATAAATCCACAAACTCGTCAAGATGCGCCCATCGTGCGGCGCAAGATTTTTCAGCACCGCAAGCGTGCTCGGCGGACGATAGAAATCCGCAACGGGTGTCATCTCGTCGTACGTTTTTGCGTACACTGCCGCCCACGCGCCCAAATCGAACGCGGTCAATCCCAACACAAGCGCGACGAGTGTCGTGCGCGTGAGCAACCCGTGCCGCGCGACCAGGACGATCCACAATGCAACGAGCGCGAACACGAACGGCAACCACACCCACCACACGAGCCACACATCGAGCGGAATTGCTGGCGCCGCGCCGATGAGTATCGCCACAAGCACAACCACGAATAGCCCCACGATTTTTTGCGCGCGCGTCAGTCGAAGCGTTGTTTGTGCGCGCGCGAGCCACGCGTCGAAAGTAATCGCGGCAAGTGTGGCAGCAGCAAAGGTGTACCAGTAGAAAAAGCGCGAGGGCACGCGGAAATAGTTGAAGAGTGGCAAATGCCGCAAACCGCGATAAAAGATGTTTTGATCGCCCAAGCCCAAAAAGAGTGCCACGAGTGCAATGAGCGCGAAAAAGAGGACGCGCCGATCGCGTCGCACGAACGGCACCGCCAGCGCGAGAACAAGTGGCAACACACCGATATAACCAATCACCTCGACCGAGACGCGCGGGAACGGATTGCCAAACAAAAAAGGATACGCTAACATCAAGTAATGTGGCAGGCGCAACGAAAACGCGTGAAAGAATTGTGGCAACAGTCCTGCGGCGCGATTGCTCACCGTTGCTAGTTCGTACGTCGGCACTAGTTGCACTGCCGCAATCAGCGCGCCGAAAAGCGCGGCGAGAATGACCGGAATCACACGGAGGGGCGCGAGGTATTCGGAAAGACGAAGGACGGAGGCTTGCCCTGAGCGAAGCGAAGGGACGAAGGACGAATGATTCCGTTTCCAATTGACGAGCGCGTAGAGGCACAGCAACAACACAGTCATAAACGCGAACTGCGGATGCCCGCCCAAAAGTTGAATCGCGATGAAGAGCGCGAGGATTGCCCACCAGCGTAGGCGCGCGCGCGCGTCGCGTGCTTGTTCGTGTTGTTCCCATGCCCACAACACCCAAGGCAACCACGACGCCGTGGACATTACGCTCATATGTTGCAAACGCGGCACAAAGAATCCGCCGAACCCAAACGCGAGCGCGCCCAAACACGCGCTTGCAGGTTGTAGTTTCAAGGCGCGCAAAAACAGATACGTGCCGACGGCTACCCACGACAGATGCAAGAGGATGTCGTAATTCGTGGCAACATCAATCGGGAACAAGCCGTACAAAATCGGATGCAGTGGATACAGCGCGGCGATTTGTCCTTCAGCGTAGAGCGGAAAACCGGCAAGCATTCGCGGTTCCCACAGTGGCAAGCGTCCTTGTCGCAACGCCTCGGCATAGGCAAGGTGCGTTGGATAGAAAAACAGAAAAATATCGCCGAAGAAAAAGACGGCTAACCGCAAGGTACCTTGCCAAAAATAAACGAGGGGCCAGGAGGCGAGGAAAAGAATCGCGAGAAAATCGCCGGGATGTTGTTGGACGAGTGTGCGAATGTTGTGTGCGAGTGCTTTCATCGTGAAGGCGTTGGTGTTAAGGTAGGTGTCGGTATGGTGTGCGTTGGTGTGATATTTTGTGTCGGCGTCAAAGTGGGAACAGGCGTTGGCGTGGACAAGTCCGCGAGCGTCACTTGAACTGTGTCGGGTACGATGTTCTGCACACGCAACGCGCCGGGCACAGCAATCGCGCGCGGCTTGAGTTGATGCACACCAACGGCAAGCCCTGTGACATCAACAACGACCTGCACATCGTCTGCCGCCAAATTCTGCAAACTAGGGAGCGGACCTGAGAGAATGACTTCCACCGAATCAGGAGAAACGGTTGCGGTCTGCCCGCGCTTGAGATTTTGCACCACAATCTTGCGCCGAACAGTTTGCCCGCCAAACAGCGGCGTCACCGAAATTTGTACGGTCACGCCTTCATTATTCAAAACCGAGACACCTTCGGGCAAAGAGAGCACCGCGCGCTTGCTGAGATCAGCGGTCGCGCCAGTCACATCAATCGGCACTGTTTCGACAAAACCCGGAATCTTTGCCAAGATGTCCGGATTGCCAATGATGGTCACCGTCGAAGGATTGACGACAATGTTGCTGATCCAATAGCCCGAGGCGGCGGTGCCTTTCAACACCGTCTTGATCGAAACATCTTTGTAACCGACACGTTGTTCAACAGGCACCTTGACGAGCACAACAGTAGGCGAAATGGTCAAGCCGCTGATGACATTTCCCTGTGCGTCGCGCGCTTGCACAGTGATTTCACGTTCGAGGGTGGCTTTGGCGCCGCGCAAATACACATCGGTTGAAACTTCGTTGACGCGATCCACCAATGGTGCCGCACCACTCACCACTACTTGCGCAGGTGTGACAGTGGGCGGGCGATACGTATAACCAATCGGTGGTGCATCCAACACATCGCAACGCACCTCGAGCGTGCGCGATTTGATCGGTTCCAAGCGCACTTTGATTTCAGGAGGTTCGATGGCTACAACGGAAACGCGTGAATCGTTCGGTTGAACATGAATCGTGACCTTGTGATCACCCACATCGAGACGCGCCAAATCTGCACTGACACGAAAAGAGGTCGCGCGTAACTGATCAAAACTGGCTTGAGGCGCGCGTACTTTGATCCGTACCCGCTCGACCGATCTTTCAAAGACCACGAGATCATTCGGACGATTGATCAGTTCCACCGGCAAAGTATCGAAAAAATATCCTTCACGACTCGGATTACTTTCCAGAATCGCCACACTCCAAATGATCACGGCGAGCAGGAACGCCATCACGAGCGAGGTGAAATGACTAAAGAACGAACGCAGTATGCTCATCTCTATTCATTCGTTTATTCGTTATGGATTCGCTGATTTTCGGACAACACGCGTCAGCGCCGAGTGCGGTTCATAAAGTCGAAACAGCAAACGACTTAACTCGCCCTCGTCGAGGTGTCGCACCAAGCGTCCGTTATGCGCCACCGCTACCTGTCCAGTCTCTTCCGAGACCACGATGGCAATCGCGTCGGTGCCTTCAGTGACACCCAGCGCCGCGCGATGGCGCGTGCCCAACTCGCGCGCGAGGGTATCGTTTTCGGAGAGTGGCAACATACACGCGGCGGCAACCACCCGATCTTCGCGAATGATGACTGCGCCATCGTGCAACGCGCTATTCTTGAAAAAAATCGTGCACAACAAATCGTCCGAAAGGCGCGCGTCCAACAAAACGCCTGTATCTACAAAGTCCTGCAAGCCCGTCGTTTGCTCCAACACGATGAGCGCGCCAAAACCACGCTCGGATAACTGGCTTGTCGCGCGCACAATCGTGTTGATCATTTGTGCTGTAGAGACATTGCGACGCGTCAAGAGCATTCCCGGACGTCCCAGACGTTCGAGTGCGCGACGCAATTCGGGTTGAAAAATGACAGGGATGGCAACCAAGAGCGCGGGGATGGAATTGCGCACCAACCAGTTGAATGCCACCAGTTGATAGGCGCTGCTTGCCAAAATGGCGAGGAGGATGATGATGACCGTACCGCGCAATAACGTCACTGCGCGTGTGCCTTGTACCAAATAAAACAGTCCGTAGAAGATTAACGTAACGAGAAAAATATCCAGAGCACTCGCAAACGAAAAATTTGCCAGTAATTCAGAAAAAATATTCCACACAGTACTACCTACTCCCCTTACACAGGGGCTAGAAATTTCGCGGCGAAATGTAGGACAAATTTGTCCTACAACTGCGTCACATCAGTTATCTACTGATTTGTTGCAACAGTTTCTTATACTCCTCGACTTGGGGTGGATTGAGTTCGATAATGCGACGAATCACGTCGGCGGCGACACGTTTGTTTCCCAAACTCAACTGGGCTTCGCCAAGCGCATCGAGGGTCGCCACCGCGCGCTCTAGATCGCCCAAGACGCGATAATGTTCAACCAAGCGCAAAGTCAACGGGATTTCGGCAGGATAACTCTGCACAAGGGCTTCGAGTACATTGGTCATCTTTTGGGGTTCGTTGCGTTTCTGATAGCGCGCCAACAACTCTTCCAGATCGCGCATTGCCGCGCTGGCTTGCCCCAGTCGAAATTCCAAATCCACAATGTAAAAATGCGCGCGTTCATCGTCGGGCGATTGTTGACGAATTTCTTGATACGCGCTCAGCGCGCCGGCAAAATCGTTTTGGCGCGCGCGCATCTCGGCAAGCCGATGTCGCAAGGTCAGCAGGGTCTTGCTACTATGCCCTGCGCGCGTTGCCAAACGGATGCCTTCCGCGAATTTTTCCAACGCCTTGCCCACTTGATTGACCCGCGCAAAACTTTCACCTAACTCTAGATATTGCTCCAACGCCTCTTCGACGCGATTTTGCTGTACCAGGAGGTCAATCAATTTGGAACGCGTACCTACATCTTCAGGTACGATTTTCAACGCGTGGCGATACATCGCCTCAGCGCGTTTGAGATCGCCCTGAATGGTGCACAATTCGGCAATCGTTTGATACTTGGCATTCGCTTCACTCAAACGACCTTGCTTGACCAAAATCTCGGCAAGGCGAATGTGTGCGGGCAAATAGGTCGGGGCAAGTTCGATAGCATGCATACATTCTTCGCTCGCCGCGTCGAATTTTTCACGACGCAGATACTCGTGCGCGAACGCCAATGCCTCCAACACGCGATCGGATTCGCGTACTTCGATGGCTTGTGCCAGACTGATTTGCTCGCCCTCTTCCTTGATTGCCTCAAGGCGTTGTCGAAACTGTTGAACTTTGTCTTCCCAGCCCTTGCTACTCAAAAACTCTTCCAACGAGCGGCTGAAACGTTCGGCTTCTTCACGGTTACCTTGCGAGGCGTAACTTTCCGCCAACTCTTCATAGACGCGAATGAGATCATCCACCTGATCGCGCCGCACACTACCCAAGTCAACGATCTTGACCACTTGGAGAAAGTGCTCTAGCGCGCGATCTATCTTCCCTTGCGCGCGATAACACTGACCCAACGCGTAATGACTCGCCAGCATATATTGTGGATCGTTGACCGTCTCGGAGAGCAAGGGGATGGCTTCGTCATAGCGCATTGTCTCAGAGTACAACAGTCCCAGATTGAACTTGATCTCTGGACGAGCAATGCCTTGCGCTAACAACTTGCGATATGCTTCGATTGCATCGTTGGCGCGGTGGCGCATTTGCGCGTCCACTGCGCGCGCGATGAGTGCATCTACGGCGGCTTGGTCAACGTCAGGACGTTCTGTGATGCGACGCTCTTCCTCTGGTGGCGTTTCGTGTGCTTCTAGCAACGTTTCGGCAAGGCGCGACAGTGCCGTCTTTTCTGCGGCATCCACAGGGCTAAGCGGCGTTGTCATCGGTGCGGGTTCGCGCGGCGTCAACTCGTCAATGAACGCGCGTATCGCGGCGTTGTGGGGATCAAGACGCAGGGCTTGTTCAGCCAGATTTTGTGCCTTGGCTTTATCGCCGCGCGCGCGATAGATTTTCGCCAGCGCGAGTTGCTCGTTCGCAACCGCCAGCAGTTGTCCTGTGCGTGTGTATGTCTCGATCAGTTTTTGACGAACATCGGTGCGTTCGGGTTCCAGTTCCACCGCTTTGCGCCACGCTTCGATCGCTTGCGGCGTCAAATTCTGGGCGACGTACAAATCCGCCAGTTGCACGTATACGCCAGCGGCTTCGGATTTGCGCTGCAATTTTTCGAGCACGGCGGCTACGCGCGCGAGCGGCGCAGGGTCTTTGGGTTGCGCTTGTACCAAATGCCGATACTCGCGCAACGCACTTTCCCACTGTCCCAATTGTTCAAGCGCGTGCGCTAAACTCAAACGAATGCGCGCGTCGTCTGGAAACTCGGCGAGCGCGCGCCGATACTCGGCGGCGGCTTTTGCCCACTGCCCATCCCACGCGGCGTTGTGTCCTTTGGTCACCGCATCGTTAAAGACGGCTCGATTACCCGGCATAGACTTATAATACGCAATACGCAATACGTAATACGTACTGCGTATTGCGTATTGCGTATCACTTTTTACGACTCGTACTCTTTTTAGTTGCGAGGAGATGCACCAAAATTGCTTTTTGCGCGTGCAAACGATTCTCGGCTTGATCGAAAACAACCGAGTGAGGACCATCCATCACTTCATCGGTGATTTCCATTCCGCGATGTGCGGGCAAGCAGTGCATCACGATTGCCTTGCGTTTTGCCAGCGCGACAAGTTCGGCGTTCACTTGATACGGTGGAAAGATTTTCGCGCGCACGGCGGCTTCGGCTTCTTGTCCCATACTTGCCCACGTGTCGGTGTAGAGCACATCAGCATCGCGCGCGGCGGCTTTGGGATCCACGAACAACTCGACACTACCCCCAGATTTCTTTGCCATCGCGCGCGCTTGCGTCACCGCCGGTTCATCCAGCGCATACTCGCGCGGTGAAGCGCATACGAAATGTGCACCACCCAGCGCGCACGCGAACATCAACGAGCGCGCCACGTTGTTTCCATCGCCCAAGAACACAACCTTGAGTCCCTTTAACTTGCCACAATGTTCGATAATCGTCAACACGTCTGCCATTGCTTGGCATGGATGCTCGTAATCGGAGAGACCGTTGATAACGGGGACGCGCGAATACTCGGCAAGTTCGATCACGTGTGCGTGGGCAAACACGCGCGCCATAATCGCATCCACATACCGCGAGAGGACGCGCGCAACATCGGCAATGCTCTCACGTTGTCCCAAACCAATTTCGTTCGGCGAGAGATAGAGCGCTTGACCGCCCAGATGTAACATCGCCATATCGAACGAGACGCGCGTACGCAACGAGGGTTTTTGAAAAACCATTCCCAAGGTTTTGTTTTTGAGTAGTGGTTTGTTGCCCCCGCGTTTCCATTCGGCTTTGAGTTTCTTGGCAAGCGTGAGAATTTGCTCAAATTCGGCTGGAGTCAAATCAGCGATTGCGAGAAAATGTTTCATAAGCACCTCGAAGAAATTTATAATGCCACAATGCGCGCCTTGATAGCCGTCGCCGTGACTTCTAACAAACCCACACTGCCCGTATGCCCACGACGCGGCAACACTGATCCAGGATTGAACAGCAAAGTGTTGTTGTGCATTTTCATATACGGAAGGTGACTGTGCCCAAACACAATCACGTCCACATCATTGAATTGGCGCAGGACATAGCCCAACAAGACATGCATCCGCATTTGAGGATTCAGGACAAGTTGGACACGGCGCAACAGATTACCGCGCCATGCCTGCGAGCCATGCACGATGCCTACGGCGCGTCCACCAAACGTCAAACGCTGCCTCTCATCGAGATAATGTCGTACTTGCGCGCTATCGTGCTCGCCATACACCGCAAAGGTTTGGGCGATAGGTTCCAATTGTTGCAAGACCGATAGATCGGTCACGTCGCCCGCGTGGAGAATCAAATCCACGCCATTGAACAATTCGAGGACGCGCGTGGGCAATTCGGGGAGCAAGTCGGGAACGTGCGTGTCTGCGAGAACGCCGATTTTCATCGCGGTAATAATCCCAATGAGAGACTGACGACCACCATCGTCGCCAGTACATACGATTGGATGTGTTGAACGTATTCGCGCGCCGCACCCTCACTTTGCCAACGCATTTGCCACAAGCGTTGTGCCAGTAGGGCTAGGGCGACCAGCGCGGCTTGGATGGGCGCGTGACTGGCAAAGAGTGCAAGTGCGATAACGAGATGCGCTATGTTGTTCCATACATACCAACGTTCTTGCCGCGCGTGAATCAACCCTAACAGAGCGCGATAAACGATTGTGAGTAACAAAACAAAAAAGAGTGATAGGTACGAAAAGTACTCGAACGCACTTTGCGCGATGAACCAAGGTAAAGTTAGTTCGATGAGTGCGCGCAAGCCAAGTGTGTGGCGTTCACTGACTTGACCTTCAATCAGCGCGAGTGCCAGCGCGGCAAGCGTCAGTGCCAACGCAATCGGATTGAACAGCGCGGCAAGGCACAGCGCGAACAACCCTGCGATCAACATTCCGATAATTTCGGAATCAATCAGGGGCCAGATGCCATACCGCACTAACATCACGCGCTGTGTGAGTGCTCTAGCCCAACGCGCCATTCGGCTACTCGATGCTTCGTCGGGGAGCATATACCAAATGCGCGCGTTCGCTAGACTACGTGGCAACGCCACGCGCCAATCGGCGTGCAGCCACGACGCGCGCCACGCGCCAATCAACACATCACACAGCAGGATGACGAGAATGAGTGTCACCCACGAACGCCATTGCCCATTCAATCCACCCGAAGCGATCGCACCGCAGAGCGCGGCAGCCGCCGGACCCAACAGCGTCAATGGGCGCATCGGACGCAAATCGAGCGCGAGCAAACGTCCCAAGACCGGGCGTGCAGGGTAGGAAGTCTCGTCCATCAAATTCTATGATACCACAACGCACAGAAATTGACAATTCAATGAGCCAATGAGCCAATTGTCCAATGAGCCAAAATTTAGCTCATTGGCTCATTGGGTAATTGGCTCATTTTTCGCCGGTAGCCACACCGTAAACGTGCTCCCTTTTCCCACTTGGCTTTGCACTTCGATTCGTCCACCGTGCGCTTCGGCGATCCACTTGCAAATCGCCAATCCCAAACCCGTGCCACCTTTTTCGCGCGAGCGCGCCTTGTCCACGCGATAAAAACGATCAAAGATGTGCGGCAAATCTTTGGCGGGAATACCGATGCCTGTATCCGCGACAGAGACGCGCACCCAATCACCTTCGCGCTCAAACGATAGCGTGACCGTACCACCCGCAGGTGTGTATTTGACTGCATTATCCATCAAATTCAAAAACAATTGCTTGAGCCGATCCGCATCCCCAAGCACCTGAACTTGATCTTCGCTCCCCAACAACACTTTGACGTTTCCTGCACTCAAACGCACCTGACGAAACACATCGAGAAGTAGCGTGTCCAATTCGACTGGACGTTTTTCGATTGGCACGCCAGCATCGGCTTGCGCGAGGAGTAACAAGTCTTGCACGAGTCGTTGCATTCGCGCGGTTTCCGATTCGATGGCGGCAAAAGTTTCGGCACGCGCCGCAGGGTCATCCAATGCGCCACGCCGCAACAAATCGAGGTTACCGCGAATCGCCGTGAGCGGCGAACGCAATTCGTGCGACACGTCGGCGACAAAACGTTGCTGCGCGCGAAACAACGCCTCGATGCGCTCCAACATTTCGTTAAAAGTTGCCGCCAAACGCCCTACCTCGTCGCGCGTCGGTTTGGCTTCGATGCGTTGTGTGAGATCGTTCGAGCGCGCAATCGTGTGCGCTGTTTGCGTGATGTGGTCTATGGGAGCAAGGGCTTGATGCGCCAGCAACGCACCGACACCAAACGCCACAATCAACCCTGCCACCATCCCAGCAAGAATCAGTATCGCTAACTGTTGTAGTGTCTGCGTCACACCTTGCAACGATTCCGCGACCACAATTGCCGCAAGCACCTGCCCACGCACGATGAGCGGCGCAATGTACACGCGTAACGGTACGCGATCTTTTGTCATACTGACGTAGAGCGATTCGCCGCGCGCGACTTGGGCGAGGGCTTCGTCGGAAATTACGATTGTCTGCGCGCCCAAATTTTCGGAACGCGTGAGCGCGACACCTTCCAGCGTGGAAATTTGCACGAAAACACCGGGGGTCGCAAACGTATCTGC
>JAOACU010000271.1 GCA_026417715.1 Anaerolineae bacterium
CCACCGCACCACTCTGACCATTGGGCTTGCTTTGCCTGATTCCGCGATTTCTTTTGTGACTATTGTTTCTTCCTTGGGATAAGGCGGAGGGATTTTGTCCGCCGCGCGGAAGAGTGCCACTGCCTCTCTGATGGACTGGGTTTTCACCTCAGGCACTTTGGTAGGGGTGGGTGTGGGAGGAGGTGCCGTCGGAGTGAGTGTAGGGACAGGGGAAGGAATCGGCTGTTCCTTCGGTGCGCAAGATGCAAGCAGAACGGCGAGTCCTTCTAGTCCGACTAACGCTAAAAATTCTCTTCTGGTCAGTTTACCCATTTGTATCTTTTCAAAAATAGGTAGTGGTTAAATAGTAATAAAACTTGGGGAACGGAAGACAATAACTCGGCAACGCACAGCCGTAACTATTAACCACTACTTGTTTTTGAATCTCTTACGCCGAACGTCCGCGCGAGAAAATTTGGAATCCCACATGGCGCAGTGCATCGAGCGTCGAGGGATAGCGCACGGGCGGTGTATCGTACCAACGCACACCATCACCGAGTTGCGCGCGCATCTGCCAGCGAAGTGTTTTGGGCGCGTTGTTAATTTGTTGCGCCAACCAATCGCAGAGTTCGATCACGCGCTTGCTTTCAGCCGCAGGTAAATTTGATTGAGCAAAGTGAGTAACTTTTTCGAGATTCAGCGTGACGGTTTTGTACCAGCCCCAATCCTCTGCACACGTCTGGACAATCGTTGCGACGGCGGCAGTATCACTCTTCCAATCGAACTCGAGCAAAAGAACGCCTATCTCGCCCAACATATACGGTTCGATTTCGACGTACTGCAAGCGCGCCAAGAGGAGTGCTTCTTTGGGTATCATCGGACGCGTCAGCATCGCACTCAAGTCGAGCCGATGATTCACCTTGAACACATTCAAGAACACATCCACACTCACACCGCGCTGAGAATGGACATAGTGTTGTTGTGAATCAGCATGCAGAGCATTAAAGGTATAGTTGCCCTGATACCCTAAACCCTCGAACAGATTGACGAGTTGATCCCGATGGATAGGAGCGGTAACGAATTCCAAGAATTTTTTATCGGGAGGTAAAAGCAAGTGACGATAGTTTGGGCAACTCATCCAGATTGCCGCCGAGTTCAAGACGCGCAACGTCACTTGGGCTTGACGCGCGGCTTCCAAGATTTGACGCGTTTCTTGCTCGAGTTCCGTGTACACTGTCGTTGCCGCAGTGCCCGCTGCCACGCGCGGCGTCGGTGGGGGTGGGGCTTCGACGGGCGGCGCTGCCACCGGCGGAGCCGCTACAACTGTTTCTTTGGGTGGCTTGAGTTCTGCCGCCAAGCGTTTGCTGATTGGCGTCACGGTCAGGTTGAGCAAGGGGACGCTAATCGTACGCGCGCACAAAATCACCAGAATCCCATTACGCAAATTCTTCAAAACCAAACGTCCTTGCTCAAACACCAAATCGGCTTCGTCCGTGCGGCGTCGCGATACTTCGAGGGCTTGGAATGTTTGTGCCGCAATGCGCGCCACGAGGTTCAATTGCTCATCGGAAATATGACTCGGCACTGCTTTTGCCGCCAGACTACCATCGGGATAACACACAAACGAACCTTGCACGCCGAGAACGGCGTTGATTTCTTTGAGCAGAGACTCCATAGTCATTCTCTCCCCGAATTCCCATCACCGTTGACAGACACACACGGCTTGGGGTTAATCGCTGATGTTTACGCAGATACAGGACAAGTTTGAAACTCGTCCTACAATCGCAATGTCAGTTAATCACTTTTTGAGTATTTCGTTTGCCGCCGTGGCGATCATCGCTGGCGAAGCATTTTCGCCTAGTTCCAAACCGATGTAACGATCGGCTTGCGGCAGAATCAACAAGCGTTTCGATTTTTGGACGATGACGCCGTGCGCAAACGTACCTAATTGAAGCGCCTCACTCAATTGGTGCGCGGCAGTGCCCACGAATACCGTGACGGCGGCTTGAGTTTCGGCGTCACTGTCTTGCGCATCGGCACCGATGAGCACGCCATCGTGCGATGCGACGACCACACTTTCCACACCGTTGATGGTACGCAACTGTGCAATCACATCACTTTGCATAATTCCTCCTGATGATTGGGCAGGCGCAGGTGTCGGCGCCACTGCGCGTTTCATCCCTTCCAGTAGCAAAGTATTCCAAGGTAGGGAAATGGTTTTCTCTGGTGAAGCCACATCGCGTTCAAGGACAAACGTGCCATCGTCCCACTGCAAAAGCGCATAGACCGCTGTCTCGCCGCGTTGCTCACCGAGCGTCGCATGCACCACCTGCCCATCCGAAAAATAAATCTCGCCGCTCTGATCCGCGCGCGTCAAGATCAAGCGCGCCGAACGCATCTCTTGACAGTTCACTTGGATCAGATTGGCGAGACTCATCTCTTGCAGGCTGCCTTGTAGCGGCATTGCTCCTCCTCGTACGCAAGATTATACGATGAGTGACCCAGAATGTCAATCAGGTTTTGAGTTGTCGCAATTTTTCTAACACCAACTCGTTCACCAACACGGGGTTGGCTTGTCCGCGCGTGGCTTTCATCACTTGTCCGATGAGATAGCGCACGACCGGCTCTTTGCCACTCAAATATTCCGCGACTTGTTTGGGATGCTCTACCAGCACACGTTCGACGATCTCTGCCAATGCATCGCGATCACTGATTTGCGCCAACCCTTTGGCTTGGACGATGGCGCGCGCATCCTGACCCGTTGCAAACATCTCCTCGAACACGGTCTTGGCGATCGTGTGACTGATCGTTCCCGCCGATACGAGCGCAATCAAGTCGGGAATTTGTGCAGGCGCGATCTTGACCGCGCTGATTTCGATGTTCGTTTCTTTCATCAGTCGAAACAATTCGCCGGTGATCCAGTTGGCAATCGCTTTGGCGTCCACACCGCGCGCGCGCCCGATGCGCACGGCATCGTCAAAGTAATCGGCAATCTCACGTTCGGCGGCAAGAACGCCGGCATCGTACGCGCTCAAGCCGAGTTCGTTCATCCACCGCGCGCGTTTTTGGTCGGGCAATTCAGGCAGGCGCGCGCGAATTTCTTCGACCCACGCGCGCGCAATTTCGAGTGGCGGCAAATCGGGTTCGGGAAAGTAACGATAGTCGTGTGCTTCTTCCTTGCTGCGTTGCGGATACGTCGTGTTGCGCGTTTCGTCCCAACCCATCGTTTCTTGTTCGACTGTACCGCCACTCTGCACGATGCGCGTTTGGCGCGCGATTTCAAATTCGATGGCGTGCACCATCGCGCGCAACGAGTTGAGATTTTTGATTTCGACGCGCGTGGCGGGCAGAAGCGTTGAACCTTTGGGACGCAAAGAGATATTCGCCTCGAAACGCATCGCGCCTTTTTCCATATCGCCAGAACAAACACCGAGATAGCGCAAGATTTGGCGCAATTTCATCGCGTACAAGCGCGCTTCTTCAACTGAATGCATATCGGGTTCGCTGACGATTTCCATCAACGGCATACCCGAACGATTCACATCAATCAAACTTGCGCCGTCCACGTGAAACAATTTTGCCGTGTCTTCTTCCAAATGCACGCGTCGAATGCCGATGCGCTTGGTGACGCCCGCATCGTCAATCAACAGATAACCATTGCGCGAGAGCGGCAAATCGTACTGCGAGATTTGATAGCCCTTCATCAAATCGGGATAGTGATAATTTTTGCGATCGAACTTGGCGAATTCGGGAATCGTGCAATTGAGTGCGAGCGCAGTGAGAATCGTGTACTCGACAGCGATTCGATTGATAGTCGGCAAACTGCCGGGCATCCCCAAGCACACTGGACAGACGTGTGTGTTGGGTGGCGCACCAGCGTAATCAGCAGAACACGCGCAGAACATTTTACTGCGCGTGAGAAGTTGCGCATGCACTTCCAAACCAATCACAGGTTCAAATTCCATCTCGCACCTTTAGATTTTCGGTGGTGATCAAAAAGTAATGCTGAGCGTGTCATTCTGAGGCGCGCTTTACGCGCCGAAGAATCTCTCAAATCACTTTGCGAGACGCTTCGCTGCGCTCAGCGTGACAGAATT
>JAOACU010000272.1 GCA_026417715.1 Anaerolineae bacterium
GTGTACTGGCGATTTGGGTTTTGCCGCGCGCAAGACGTACGATATTGAAATGTGGGCGCCGGGTTGTAACGAGTGGTTGGAAGTGAGTTCGTGTTCCAACGTGGGCGATTTTCAGGCGCGGCGTTCCAACATCCGTTTTCGTCGCCAAGCCGGCGCCAAGACCGAGTTCGTGCACACGCTCAACGGGTCGGGGCTTGCGCTCCCACGCACCGTGATTGCGATTTTGGAAAACTATCAGCAACGCGATGGTAGCGTCGTGGTGCCGCGCGTGTTGCGCGAGTATATGAAGATGGATGTGATTCGATGAGTATTGCGTAATGCGTATTGCGTGATACGTAATACGCAATACGCAATATGCAATACGCAATATGCAATGAACCTGCAACTTTCTGGAATGGCACAAGGCGGTGAAGCATTCGGGCGCGATGAGAATGGACGTGTCGTCTTTGTGCCATACGCCATTGCTGGCGAACAAGTGCGCGTCGAAATTACGGAGACGAAAAAAGATTACGCGCGCGCACGCGTCGTCGAAATCGTGACGCCATCGCCCGCGCGTGTCGCGCCACGCTGTGTGCACTTTGGCGCGTGCGGTGGTTGCCAATGGCAACACATCGCTTATCCCGCGCAGTTACAATTCAAAACCGAAATTGTGCGCGAACAGTTCGCGCGTGTCGGCAAGGTGATGGACGCGCCGGTTCAGCCGATAATCGGGATGGATGAACCTTGGCACTATCGCAACAACGTGCAGTTTCAACTTGATGACAAGGGCAACTTGTGTTTCCGCGCGCTCGAATCACACGATCTTGTGCCGATTCGCGAATGTCACCTGCTTCATCCCTTGCTCGACGAATTGTTCCACACCTTGTCGTTCGATGCTGCTGATTTCGTCGAGGTGATGTTGCGCGTTGGTACGCGCACGGCGCAAAAATTCATCGTTCTTGTCGGCGATGATGATGTGCCACCCGAAATTATGGTGGATGAACCGGTTTCGATTGCGTACGTGACGCCGCGCGGTGAAGTGATGCCACTCGTCGGCAAGGACGCGGTGCACGAGATTTTGCGCGGACGCACGTTTCGCATTTCGCCCAACGCGTTCTTCCAAGTCAATTCGGTGATGGCGGAGAAACTCATCGAGATTGTCGAGCGTTACCTTGAGCCGCGTCCTGATGATGTTTTGCTCGATGCGTTCAGTGGTGTGGGTACGTTTGGTTTGTCGTTGGCGACGCGTGTCGCGCGCGTGATTGCGATCGAAGAGAGCAAGGACGCGCTGAACGATGCGAAGGCAAATGCGGTCGAGTTGACGAATATCGAATTTCAGCGTGGCAAAGCCGAAGAGGTGCTACCGAAACTCAAGACGAAGATTGATCTCGTGGTGGTGGACCCGCCGCGCGCCGGCATCGCCACGCCTGCGCTCGATGCGCTAATCGCGCAAGCGCCGCGCGTCATTGCCTACGTCTCGTGTGATCCTGCGACGTTGGCGCGCGACGCACGGCGCTTGATAGATGGCGGCTATCGTCTCTGCGAGGTACAGCCCGTAGATATGTTCCCACAGACCTATCACATCGAGAGCGTTAGCCGATTTGTGCACGCGTGATCCACCAAGTGCACGAAGAAACACGAATTTTTCTGTGCATGTTTCGTGTTTCTTCGTGTCCTTCGTGGAAATTATTCCTCGCCGATGATTTTGAACTCGCGCGGCGCGCCGAGTGTCGGCGCGTTCACCGGCGCAAGATAGTGACCACTCGCAAACGTGTACGGTGACGACGCTTGCATCGTTTGCGGCGGCGCAACAATCACAATCGGAGGTTGCGGCGCGTAACGATTCGTCGCGTAATCGTAGGTGATTTCGCGCGGCGATTCATCGCGTCCCCAGTTGCGACTCGCCGCGATGACCAAGCCCAGCGTCACGGGAATCGTCGCGCTGATGCCGCACAGCGCGCCCACCACGACCGCCAGCGCGTCGTGTGACAGACGATTGCCAACAAACGCCGCCAGCGCGATGGCAAAAGCCACACTCGTCACAATCAGTCCATTTCGCACATCAACCTCCTTATCTCCTCGAACCTCGAACCTTAAACCTTCAACCCCGCGTACGCGGCTTGAAAGCGAATGATTTGCCCACACGCAATCAGCAAGAAATCGCCGCGCCCCGCGAGTTTTTCCGCACCCGTACCACCAATGCCTGCCGCGACGCGCGCATCGTCCGTGCTAGCGACGCGTCCGACGATGCGCACCGGAAAATTCGCTTTGATGAGACTGCCGATCGCGCGCGCGGTCGGCTTTTGCGTGCAAGCGATGAGCGAAATTCCCGCACTGCGTCCGCGTTGCACGAGTCGTAGTAACAACTCTTCGAGTTCGTTGCCGCACACTTGCATCAAATCGGTCAATTCGTCTATAGCAATCACAATGCGCGGGCGTTCGATGAGCAACTGACTGCGGCGTTCCATTTCGGAGACCAAGTAGCGCATCTTGACGATAGTGTGGTCGGGATCGGCAACAATCGGAAACAAGAGATGCGGAACATTTTGGAACGGCGCAAAGCCGTGCAACTTGGGATCGAACAGCGCGAGTTGCACATCGCGCGGTTTCTGATGTCGCACGAGCGATGCAAGGATCGTGCGTGCGAGTTCCGTCTTGCCGCTTCCCGTTGTGCCCGCGATGAGACAATGCGCGACATCGGGCGAGGAAAGACGCAACAACAGTGGCACGCCTTCGCTATCGAGACCCAGAATCGCTGTGCCTGCCGATGCCACAATGCGACGCAACTGATCGTCACTTTGAATGCGCGCGTCGAGTTCGTCGAGCGAGACAAACCGCGAATCGGCACGCGGCACTTCGAGCGAAAGTGTGCCGTTGACGCGCGTCAACCGTGCGGACGGCGCGCCGAGCGCGAGCGCAATCTCTTCGGTGAGCGTTTCGAGTTTGCTCAACTTGGTGTTTGCCGCTGGCGCGAGATGAAATTGCACGGTGCGTGGCGTGAGTCGTCCGCCCCAAACGCGCGCCGGGGCTTTGTGCGCGGCGAGAATCATTTCGATTTTATCGGCTTGGAGATTCAATGTATGTTTTTCCATTTTCGATTTTCGATTGCCGATTTCTGATTCTGGAGCAACAATCGAAAATCAGAAATCGAAAATCAGAAATTCAATCCGTCCAACCGACACGTTTTTCTTCACCGACGACGCGCGCGGCAACGCGACGCGACGGTGGTGCGACCTCTTCTTCCGATTCATCGCGCGGTTGTGGCGCGCGCGATTGTTTGGCAAGCCATTCTTGCAGTTGAATGATCTTTTGCGCGACCATACTCGACCGCGCATCAGGTTGTGGCGTGGGAGGCGGCGCGGCAACGGGTGTTGGTGCGCGGCGCGCCGCGCGCAATGATACGCTACCCCGTCCTTCGTCCTCTGTCTTTCGTCTTCCGTCTTCCGTCCTCCGTCGTTCGTCCTCCGTCCTTCGTCCTTCGTCTTCCGTCCTCCGTCTTCCGTCCACCAACGCCTGCCGCAGCGCGCAACCCGCGCAATCATTGACCGAGGTGATGGGCATCACTTTTTCCGCGCACGCCGCGCGCGTGAGTGTGAGCGATTCTTGCGCGAAATCGTCCCACACTTCGGTTTTGCCGTTGCCCCAGCGCACAACGAGTGGTGGACGCGCGTGATGTTCGAGTGTGGCGCGCAAGTGTGCGCAATTGATTGCGGCGATGGGGCAGGCGCGGCACGTCGCCGCGTTCACTTCGCGGTCACCCGATTTGATTTTATCGCAAAGGATATGTCCATCGTCGTCGGTACGACGGTAGGGGCAAGGTTGGAGATGCACACGCGCTCTCTTTCAAAATAGGGTAGTGCTACACAAGTAATGCTGGTAAGGCACTTGTCACGCTGAGCGCAGCGAAGCGTCTCGCAAAGTCCTTTGAGAGATTCTTCGGCGCGAAAAACGCGCCTCAGAATGACACTCTCAGCATTACTTTTTGATCACTACCCAGGAGACAACGTAGGAGCACGTAGGGACGAGTCGGCGACTCGCCCCTACACCGATTGGCATTTGCCATTCGCGTTCGCATTGTGTA
>JAOACU010000273.1 GCA_026417715.1 Anaerolineae bacterium
GGGTATGCTTGCGCGCCTGCCGAAATTCTCGCAGGGATTCACAGGGTACATCAGTACGTCATTATGAGCGCGCCCACGATGGGACAAGCCGGCGCGTTGGAGGCATTACTTCACGGCGAAGCGGATGTGCAAGCGATGGTGCGTGAGTACGATCAGCGTCGCCAAGTTGTTGTGTCGGGTTTGAATGCGATTGGCTTGCCGACGTTCACACCGCGCGGCGCGTTCTATGCCTTTCCTGATATTCGCCGCACCGGACTCTCCTCCGATCAGTTCTGCGAAAAGTTGTTGCGCGAAGAACACGTTGCCGTGATTCCCGGCAACGCGTTATGCGCGTGTGGTAAAGGATTCGTGCGCGTGTGTTACGCCGCAAGTAGGGCAAACATCGAAGAAGCATTGACGCGCATCGAACGATTCGTACGACGACACGATTAGGTTGCCACAGAGGATACAGAGAACGCAGATTCGCTTGGGTCAGAAAGATATTTCTCTGTGACCCCTGTGCCCTCTGTGGCAGAGTTCAGTACGGCTGAGCAGTTAGGAGAAGCAATGGACTGTCGCAACTGTGGTGCACCGATGCGCTTGGTGCGCGAACGCGATTACTTTGTCTGCGAGTACTGTGGTTCGTACTATTTTCCCACTGCCAATCGCGATGGCATCCGCGTCTTGGAAGAACCTTCCGATATTCACTGTCCGTTGTGTAAGATCAACCTCGTTCTCGCCGCGTTGGACGATGTGCGCGTGTTGCATTGTAATAAGTGTCGAGGTGTTCTCATCGGTCAAGCCGACTTTGCTTACGCGGTTTCACATCTGCGCGAGTACAGCAAGCCCCTACCGCCCCAACCACTCAATCGCAGAGAACTGGAACGCGCGCTGGTCTGTCCGCGTTGTTATCGCAAGATGCATACGTTTCACTACGGCGGCGGTGGCAATGTCGTGATAGACAACTGTCCAACCTGCCAAGTCATTTGGCTAGATTATGGTGAACTCGCGCGCATCATCGGAATTCCCAACGAGGAGGAAAAAATCATCCAAGCGTTACGTCACGAATGGGAGATCAAGTGGGAGAATGTCGCGTAGGATGCGGTGCGTGTTGCATCGCGCTTTCGATTTCTTCGCCGATTCCGGGAATGCCGCGCGGTAAACCCGCTGGTGTGCGTTGCATTCATCTGACCGACGATTATCGTTGCGCGATTTACGACGCGCGCCCGGACGTGTGTCGGCGGTTGCGTCCGCTGCGCGAAATGTGTGGCGAGACGCGTGAAGACGCGCTGCGCTACCTTGCTGCACTAGAACGCGCGACGAAACCGGGTAATGAAACGTAGGGGCGAGTCACTGACTCGCCCCTACGTTTTCAATCGAATTATGCCCAACCGCGCACGCGCATTGCTTCCGCCACGCGACTAATCGCGACCAAATACGCTGCCAAGCGATTGTGCACCTTGTACTTTTGCGCCATCTCGTGTACCGCTTCAAATGCCGTCACCATCTTTTGTTCCAGATGCTCATGCACCGTCTTCAAATCCCAGTAAAAGTTGTACGCGTTCTGCACCATCTCGAAATACGAGACGGTCACACCGCCCGCGTTGCACAAAAAGTCGGGAAGCACATACACGCCGTTTTGGAACAAGATCGGATCGGCTTCGGGAACGGTGGGACCATTGGCGCCCTCTGCCAAGATGCGCGGTCTGATGCGCGGCGCGTTCTCTTTGAAGATTTGATTGTGCAACGCCGCCGGCACCAAAACTTCGCACGGCAATTCCAGAAAACGTTCGGGGGGCACGGGCTCGCCCAAGCCGGGAAATCCCTTGATGATGCGATGTTCTTTCGCGTACTCTTTCAACGCCCACGCATCAATACCGTTGGGATTCGACCACGCGCCCGACTCGTCTGCCACGCCGACTAGTTTGCAACCCAAGTCCTGCAACAGTACTGCCGCCCACGAGCCGACGTTGCCATAGCCCTGCACGACCATTCGCGCGCCTTTGAGGTCCAAGCCGATTTTCTTCGCGGCTTCGCGCACAGTAATCATCACGCCGCGCCCTGTCGCATCCTCGCGCCCCAGCGATCCGCCAAGCGCAATTGGTTTGCCGGTGATCACACCGAATTCGTTGTAACCGTGCATAAACGCGAATTCGTCCACCATCCACGCCATAATTTGCGCGTTGGTATTCACGTCGGGCGCCGGCACATCCTTCACCAAGCCGATGTGGTGACCGATCTGGCGGATGTACGCGCGCGCCAAGCGTTCCAACTCACGCTGCGACAAGTTGCGCGGGTCGCAGATGATTCCACCTTTGCCACCACCCAGCGGGATGTCCACCAGCGCGCACTTCCACGTCATCCACGCCGCTAGCGCGCGCACATCGTCAATCGTCTCTTCGGGGTGAAAGCGAATGCCACCCTTGCACGGTCCGCGCGCATCGTTGTGCTGGACACGAAAACCATGAAAGACGCGCGTGCTGCCATCGTCCATCCGCACCGGCAAGGTCACGTGAATCTCGCGCAGGGGCCAGCGCAACAATTCGTGGAGGCCGGGGTCAAGGTGGAGTAACGCGGCGGCTTCGTCCACCTGACGTTGGACAATGCGAAACGGATTCTGTTCCGAGTCGGAACTCACACCAACCGCGTGAAAGTCCACCGACTCGGGATAACTGTGTTTTGCCATTTTTTCTCTCCTCATTGAAAGTATGTGTCTTCAAGGACATTCCATCTCCATAGCGTCGCGGGTATGGAGAGGAATTATTTCCAACGCACAAAAAATGCGCGAACAATCTCGCTCGCGCCAACGATGATTTGCCTTGAAGTACAACGCGTCTATCGTATATTTCAATACCCACTATAGCACATTTGCCGTCAAAAGTCTAATTTTTGTGCTCGGCAAGATATGCTATAATCTTGGTGTGACCCTAACCACGCGACAACTCTTTACCGCCTTGCTCTTTATCGCGATTGCCACGATGAGCGCGCGCGAAATCAGCGATCCCGATTTTTGGTGGCACCTGCGGACGGGACAGTACATCGTCGAGACGCGCGCGATTCCCCACACCGATCCGTTCTCACTCACGCGCGCGGGACACACGTGGGTCACCCACGAGTGGTTGACCGAAGTGCTGTTGTACGCGTTCTACACACTCGGTTCGTTTCCGCTTCTCATTCTCACGTTTGCCGCGATCATCACGCTTGCGTTCGCGTTCGTGTATGCGCGGATGCCGGGCAAACCGTATGTGGCAGGGTTTGTGTTGCTCCTCGCCGCATTGAGCACTGCGCCGACGTGGGGTGTGCGTCCGCAGATGCTCACCGTGTTGCTAGCAAGCGTGTTCCTCTACATCCTCGAACAGCGTCGCGCGTGGTTGTATCTGTTGCCACCCTTGATGCTTCTCTGGGTCAATCTGCACAGCGGCTACGCACTCGGCATCGTCATCATCGCCACCTACCTTGTCGGCGACACCATCGAACATCTCGCCTCACGCCTCACGCTCCCCGCTCTCTCGCCCACGCGCTCTCTCGCCCACTCGCTCCACGCCCTCACGCCTCACGCCTCGCGCACACTTTTCATCACGCTACTTGCCTGCCTTATCGCGGTTCTGTTCAACCCCAACGGCGCAACGATGTACGTGTATCCATTTGAAACGCTGACAAGTCGCGCGATGCAAGCGTACATTCAAGAGTGGTTTTCTCCCGATTTCCACCGCATCGAGTTTCAGCCGTTCGCGTGGTTGTTGATTGGGACACTCGGCGCGATGGCGTTGACGGGCAAGCGTGTATCGCTGGCACAAACACTTTTGCTTGTCGGCTTTGGTTACGCCGCGCTCCGTTCCGCGCGTCACATTCCCATCTTTGCCATCATCGCCGCGCCGATTCTGGCAGACCACGTGTGGCATCTCATCGCCGCGCGCGTCAACGTGGCGCGCGCATCTTCGACGCGCGGGCTGAGCATCGTCAACGGCTTGATTCTCGCGCTGGTAATCATCGCGGGCGGGGCGCGCGTCGCGTCGGTAATCAGCAATCAAGGGGCGGTCGAGCGC
>JAOACU010000274.1 GCA_026417715.1 Anaerolineae bacterium
TTGTATTATTGTATTGGCATGCTAGCAACGAGATTGATCGTAACTATACGGTGTTTGTTCATTTGGAAGACAGTCACGGTAATCTCATCACTGGGCACGATACCCAACCGCGCAATGGTAACGCGCCTACCTCACAGTGGAGACGCTATGTGCCACTCGTGGATCCTATCGTAATGCCGATTCCAACAGATGTGCCAGTTGGGACTGATTACCGATTGCGGATCGGTGTGTACTATTTGCCAACGATGCAACGCTTGGCGATTGTTGATGCACAAGGGCGACCGCTCGGCGATTCTCTTACTCTGTCTCCGCTGAGTATAGTTGAATGACATCCCCTTTCCGACGTTTCCTCAGTATTGGTCTCATAGTCCTCGCGGCTGTGGTGTTGTTGACCTATCAACCCGCGCTGCGTCTCAATTTTTACGGCGATGATTACTCTTTCGTCGAACTAGCAGGACGTTCGTCTCTGGTGCAGTATCTTGCCTTTTACTTTGATCCGCGCTTGCAAACCGGTTGGTATCGGCCGATTCAAGGGATGGTATTTGGTATCGAATGGATTCTATTTGGTGGTAACCCGTTAGGGTATCATGCGGTCAATGTCCTTGTCCACCTTGTCAATTGTTTGCTTTTATTCGCGCTTGTTGCGCGCGTGACCTGCCGATGGCGTGCTGCCTTACTCAGCGCGCTAATTTATGCGGGCTTGCCGCTGATCAGTGTTGCTGTTTTCTGGCCCGGCGATGCTGATTTTCTGCTCACGTGTTTTTACCTCAGTGCGCTCTTGTGCTGGATTGTGTATCTGCAACAGCGCGCGCGCCGTTTCTTTGTTGCGACATTCATCTTCTTCTTACTCGCATTGCTTACTAAAGAATTCGGTGTTACATTGCCGCTGGTACTTTTGCTGGCGGATCGGTTACTCCTGCGCGAGCGCGCGACATTCTTTGCACTCGTGCGTAGATACGTACCCTTTATCGCTATCTATGCAATCTACCTGCCGCTGGAATTTTACATTCAATCGCGCAGTGTGCTGACGAATATGTATGGTTATCGCATCGCCGAGCATATCATTTTGAATTTTTTGCGGTACCTCGCCGCTCTCGCGTTCCCATGGGGCTTGCCCGAGCCGTTTGATTTCATCTGGCTTGCTTTCGTGATATTGGGATTAGGTTATTTTTTGTTGGCGCGCCGTGACACGCGCGTGATATTTCTTGTTCTCACCGCGATTTTGGCATTTTTGCCGGTGACACCTTTCCCCTGGTTCTTCACACGCTATCTTTATCTTGCCGTGATGGCGTCGGCGATTCTCGTCGCGTTTCTTTTCGACCAAGCCGCGCGGCGCGCGCCTCGATTTGCGCTGGGCGTGTCGCTCGTGCTCGCGCTGATTGTGGGTAGCAACGCCTTCGGCGTTGCGAACGCGGCGGTGGAATTCGCTGAACTAGGGCGCCAGACGCGCGTGCCATTTCGCGACATTGCGCAACGTCACGCCACGTTTCCTACCGACACGTACTTGTACTTTATCAATCCGCCTACAATCACCTCACAACTTTCCGGAATGTTCTTTTTGCGTTATGGAGGAGGAGTGCGCGTTGCCAGCAACGAGTCTGGGAATCAGCGTGCCAACTTGCGTGACCATGCGCACGCGTATGTAGTTTGGTTCGATGAGGAACGTCGCACGCGCGAAATGCCGGTCGAAAAATCTATTGCTGCCGAAATGCGCCCCGCACCGCCGCTCGATTTCGACGCGCCGATTCGTCTGGAAGGATATGAACTCGCACGCGCTAATGTCACGCGCGAGCAAGCCATCGTGCTGATTTTGTATTGGCGCGCCCAGAGCCGAATTGAAGAGGAGTACAGCATCACTACGACTTTGGTGGACGCGCGTGGCAATCACGTTGCACAGTCACGTCATCTGTTGCGCGCACTAACACCAGACTCGCTAATCGTTGATGCGATCGTGTTGCCAGTGGCAAACGTCACGCCAGGTGAATATCGCTTGGAGATTGAAGTGAATGCCCTGACCCGCGTGCCTATCCTCCTTGCGCCAATCAAGGTGATCGAATGAACGTGTCATGCGATCTCACGCGTGGTTGCAGTGTCGTTTGTCTTAGCATCATCATTATTGTTACCGCGATTGTCTATCATGCTGTACTAGGAGTCGGTTTTTGGACCGACGATTACGCCTTCATTGATGCCGTCGGGCGTTTTGATTTGCCTGACTATTTGCGCTTGTACTTTGATCCACGACTGCAATGGCATTGGTACCGTCCGATGCAAGGTTTGCAGTGGTGGATTGCTTTTCAATTTTTTGGCAGTGACGCGCGTGGGCATCACCTTGTCCAGTTGGGTTTGCACATTCTGAACGCGTGCTTACTGTTCGATTTGACGCGTGTGCTCACGCAACGTTGGCGCGTCGCGCTCATCGCTGCGCTGATTTACGCGACACTTGCCGTAGATAGTTTGGCAGTCGCGTGGGTTGGTGTTGCTGATCCATTGGCGGGCGTTTTTTATTTACTCGCCTTGCGATTTTGGTTTAACTACTTGACGCGCCCACACGCGCGATGGTACGTGCTGACAATTCTTGCACTCGTTGGCGCTTTGTTCAGCAAAGAAGTTGCCGCACCGTTGCCGTTCGTCTTGTTTTTGATGGATCGTTGGTTGGTCGGCAAATCGTTATCGCCGCGCGACGCACTGAAACGCTACGCGCTCTTTGGTATGTTACTCGTTATCTACGGCACACTGGAATGGAATGTGTTGACGCGCGGACTTTTCACTCAGCATTTGGGTTACGGCATTGGCACGCACATTATTGACGCGTTTGTACATCACTTGGCGACTTTGGCGTTTCCCTGGGGCTTGCCTGTACCATTGAATTGGATTTGGCTGGGTATCGTCATCGTCGTACTTGGAGTGACGATCTGGCGTTACGAACGCCGTCTTGCGTTTCTCGTGGCAGTTACTCTACTTGCACTCGCACCGATTTTGCCGTTTCAATTCAATATGGCGTCTGCGCCGCGCTATTTGTATTTGCCATTTATGGGTTCCGCAGTGATGATTGCGTTGAGTGTCGAACGCGCGCGCGTGTGGTTGGCGCGTCCGCGCGCAACAATGTGGCTTGGCACGCTGTTCGGTACGATGCTCATCGTTTGGCACGGTACAACCATTGCTGAACAAATGCTCCAGTGGGAAGGTACTGTGCGACAGACACGTTTGCAATTTCGTCCTATTTTCCAAGCCCATCCGACTTTTCCGAACGACACACTCTTGTATTTTCTCAATCCACCGATGCAAAGCCCCTACATTTCTGGCTTGATGTACTTGCGCTACGGTCGTGAAGTGAAAGTGCATGGTGTAGATTTGGCTGGACGTGCCAATCTGCGCGATCACAATGCGGCGTTCGTTTACTATTACGATGAGATGCAACGGTGGCATGAATTTCCTGTTGCGCGTACGATTTCGGCGCGCGTCACGCTCGATTTACCCGCGCGCTTTGGCGAACAAATTGCGTTAGAGGGCATTGAACTGACGCGCGATGAGATTAGACGTGGTGAAGCGTTTGTAGTGATTGCATATTGGCACGCACTTGCGCGTATCGAAAAAGACTACACAGTTTTTGCGCATCTCGTTGATACGCGTGGCGAGATTATTGCTAGCACGGATACACTATTGCTTCAAAACGATTTACCAACATCACGCTGGCGCGCGAATGATGTTGTACCTCATGGCATCATCATTCATATCGAGCCAAACGTGCCGCTGGGTGAATATCGTTTACTGATTGGATTATATGAACTTGCGACGATGCAACGCTTGCCACTCGATTCTACCGCGCTCGATCATATCACTATTGCACCGATTCGGATCGTCGAACGATGACACAACATCGTATTCTCGTCTTTATTCTTCTCGCATTCATCACACTTGCCACCATCTACTCCATCGTCACCCCCATTTTTGAAGCAGGTGATGAACTGTGGCATTACCCGTTCGTACAACATCTAGCAACAGGACACGGCTTGCCTATCCAAGAC
>JAOACU010000275.1 GCA_026417715.1 Anaerolineae bacterium
AAACATGAGTTACCTTGATTGCTCGTTGGGATTTGAGCATGCTAGCGCGAACATCGAAGCATACGCTTTCAAGAAAAATCCTGGATTGGTGCGGGCATACAAACGCTCTACACCCATCTTCTCCAATTGACTATTGACCGCCGTGTCAAGTCAAATGAAAATGTTACCGGAGCGGAAGCGCTCTATCAAATGATAATGTTACCGAACCTGCCTGCTCCTTTCTTGTTGAGTCACGTCAGATCAGCGCGGTCGTCAGTATCAGGAATGAGCCAACGATCCTGCGGATAGCGCGCCAAAGGGAGATCGAATAGCTGTTCGCGCAACGCATAGATTTCCGCACGCAATTGCCGTGGATTGATTTGAGCGCGTAACGCGTGCAAGCGCGCCTTACACGCCTCGTCTATCGCTGCGGTCGCACACAGTCGCTCCAACGGTGTCCGCGCCACATCCCACCGACGGCGAAAGCGAATCACTCCCGCCTTTTCATCGCGTTGCTTTTCTGCCAAGTGCAGGACGGGCTGAAACAAGTTGTAATACTGCCACATCTTGTCATACAACTGGTCGAGCAACTGTTGATGTGCCAACGTATCCAAGCGGGCGTCCCCAAAGAAGGCGCGCACGAGTGTATGATTCTTTTGCTCGACGATACGATTATCGTTTTTGTGATAGGGACGACTGCGGGATAAGGTCACGCCTTTGACCGTCGTGTGGAAGAAGCGAATCAAGTGATGGTTCAGGAATTCACTGCCATTGTCTGGATGAATTTCGAGAATAGCAAAGGGGATACGGGCTTGAATGCGGCGAAAACCTGCCTCCATCGCGCGCTGACTCCGCCCGAAAACCGCCACGCGTTCGCTCCAGCCCGTTGCCACATCCACCATTTGGAGGGTGTAGACATAATCGCCAGCGGCGGTGTCGCCGCCGTGATGCACGAGATCGGTCTCGAGGTGTCCGGGTGCGGCTTCGTCCCAAGGGATGCGTCGCATGGGAATCGTGCGTGCGGCCTGGCGGTCACGTCTCGGACGCGCACGCGGTAAACGCGGCTGATCTTGGTTTAGATGCGCCAAGTGGCGTCGCACGGTGGAGATGCTGGCGTGTTTCAATTGGTGTGCCAGTTCCGGGGTGAGTTCTAATTCCTGATGTGCGGCAAGATGTTCAGCGAGTTCCAGCAAGGCGGGCTGCAGGCGTTCTGCGCAGATGTAATCGAGAGTTTCAGCGAGAATCCGTAAGGCATCATCGAAATGGTGATTGTAGGTGGTACCACGTTGGCGCTGGCGGGGCTGGCGCTCGAGAGTCGGTTGGTTCAGCAAACGGATGAGGCTTTTGCGTTCCAGCGTGGTGACGGTTTGCATTTCGGTGAGCAACCGACTGCGTTCGGTGCGGTCGGCGACCCGATAACGGGGGAGCATTAGTTTCAAATACTTGCGGCGTTCGTTGATGGTCATTGGTTCTTCGGTGGGCATGGTTCCTCTCGGTAACATTTTCATTTGAGTGAACCATTTTACCCCGGTAACATTTTACGTGAAAGAATACGCCCCCTTGACAAAACGCTAAAATTGTATTATACTATTGTATGGAACAATGTTCCACTAGACGGTATTCAGGTAAGAGTGTAATGCAACGGCGCAACTCAGAACAAGATGTCCTAATCGAAAACGAACACCTACCTCACACACTCGTGGTGTGGGGTATTGGTGTTTTTTGTTCTTTAATCAAGCAATGAGCCAGTCGTATCAATGCTTATCTCTCAAAAACCGCAAAATCATTAGAAAGGAACAAACATAATGAGCCAAGTACCTTTTGTTCGAGCCGCTGACGTGGAAGGGGAATTTCGTATCCCACCACGCACCTCCAAACTCTTACTTGCGCCCAAGTTTGGTGGCGTCAAAAATGTTTCGATGGGAATGAACATCACCGAAGTTGGGAGTATGATTCCCGACCATGTGCACGAAGAATCGGAAGAAGTGTTGTTCCTCATCAGCGGGCGCGCCAAGATTGTGATCGAAGGTGAAGGGGAATGGGAAATCGGTCCAGAGACCGCGTTCTACTCACCTGTTGGTAAAAAGCATCGTGTCGAGAACATTGGCGATGAGCCGCTAAAACTCGTCTGGGTGTATTGCCCTCCCCTGCCTCAACACAAAAGTTAATCTTATTTGAAAGGAGAAGGTCACTATGTTTGAAGAGACTCGTAAGTACGTTCAAAAGTTGGGCTTGCCACCAGGCGATCTGTTCGATATGCCCACCTCCAAGTTACGTTTCCCCGATGGTGCGGCGTATCGAATCGAGTGCCCAACAGTGAATTCGGCAGACGCGGTTGCCGCGTTGCTCGACACAGCCACCAAATTGGGTATCACGATCAATCGCGTCACCGAAACGTATGGGATGTTCCGCCACACGCGCCAAGAAATCAAAGAATTCTGTCGCTTGTGCAATCAGTATGGGGCAGAATTGGTGATGTCGGTGGGTCCGCGCGCGCCGTACGATACTGGCGCCACCGTTCTGTCACCACAAGGTGTTCGCATTTCCTATCGTCTGCGTGGGATGGAACAATTGTTGCGTGGTATCGAAGACATCAAGCGCGGTTACGATCTCGGTGTGCGTGGCTTTTTAGTTTACGATGAAGGAATGCTTTGGGTCGCGAACGAGATGCGTAAAGATGGCGCCTTGCCTAAAGACATTCACTTTAAGGCATCAGCACATATGGGACATTGCAATCCCGCGTCGTTCAAAGTGTTGGAGAGTTTGGGTGCAGACACGATCAATCCTGTGCGCGATCTGCAAATCCCGATGATTGCGGCACTGCGCGCGGCTGTCAAGGTGCCGATTGATGTGCACACGGACAACCCGCCAGGGTCGGGTGGATTCATCCGCGTGTACGAAGCGCCGGAAATCGTGCGCGTGGGCGCGCCGTTGCATTGCAAGACTGGCAACTCGGTGATTGGTGGGCACGGTGAGATGACCTCAGCGAATGATGGCAAGCGGATGGCAGAGCAAGCCGCTATCGTCGTCGAGATGGTGAGCACGTATTACCCCGAAGCCAAACAGTCAGGCAAGCGCGCGCCGGATATGTGCATTCCTGCAGCGTAAGCATTGTGCACGTACCAGGATTTCCGTCAAGCAATTTCTGAAGCGAAAAGTGATCCGCGAATAACGCAAATCATACGAAACAAGCCATATTCGCGGATCACCAAAATCCTTGAGATTGGCAAGTCCATACCGCGTGACGGTATGCGTAGATAGAACCCTGTCATTTCAAGTCTTTCCTAGATAACCGCTCTAAAGTGACAGGGTAAGGTATAGGAGAAACAAATGAGCAAATGGCAATTGCCGCCTGAGGGCGGACATATGGAACGTCCGACAGGTGTGTACTATCAAACAATGAATATGACCGAAATCAACGCGCGGCTCAAGCAGAACGATTTGATCATCATTCCCGTCGGGAGTACTGAATGTCATGGCGCCGCGCAACCACTCGGCGAAGATACGTTTTTGGTGACGCGCATCGCCGAACAAGTCGCGCTCAAGACGGGGTGCACTGTTGCTGAGCCGGTGTGGTATGGCTCGCATCCCTACAATCACCTCGGTATGCCTGGAACGATCGTGATTCCCGAAGACGCGTTCATCGCTAACCTGCGCGCGATCATCGCGGGATTTTGGAATACAGGATTTCGCAAGCAAATCCTACTCAATGGTCACGGTCAGGAAGAAGTCATTCCGCTTGCCTTGCATCAATTCGCTAAGAAATATCAAGTGCCGTGCATCTTGATTTCGCTCCACTGGCCCACCGTGATTCACGATTACCTCAAGGATAAAGCGCACGGCGGACCCTTCGAGACGCCATTCCAACACGCGTGCGAAGTGGAGGCATCGTACTCACTCGCGCTCTTCCCCGAGTTTATGAAGATGGAACTTGCAGTGGACACCAAGCCAGAAGGTTTTCTGCCGCCGGGTCACGTGGACAAGGGTGGCGAAGTGTACCACGCGCCGATCAAAGGGCACGAGCACGTTGGACTCGGTGGTACCG
>JAOACU010000276.1 GCA_026417715.1 Anaerolineae bacterium
TCGCCAGACTCTACGCAACTTGGGTAATCTCTATTTCAGGGAACGTGCGTGGGACAAGGCATACACCACTTTTTCCGCTGCCATTCAAGTCGGCGATGAATTGTTTGCCACCGCCTACACGGAAACGGGGCGCCGCGCGGAAATCGCCGAAACGAGCGCGCTCTATGCGCGCACCGCCTACACACTCTTGCAACTCGATCGCCCCGCTGACGCGCTCACGCAAGCGGAAGCAGGACGCGCGCGTCTGTTGGGCGAGGCGCTCGCGCTTGCCGAAGCGGAAACCAAGTTACCCAACGAACTCCAGCACGCGCTCGCCGCCAAACGCCGCGCCATCCGCGAACTGGAAGCGGAAATGCGTTTGCCGCCAAATACGCCTGCCCGCCGCGACGACCGCACTCTCGCGGATTTGTTGCGCGCGGAACGCGCCGCGCTTCGCGATCTCGTCGCGCAGATTCAGCGCGATTATCCCGATTTTATGCCGCGCGGTCTCACCGCATCCCAGATTGCCGCGTTGGCGCCCGCTGACGGCGCGCTCGTTGTGCCGATTGTCACCTCGCGCGGCAGCGCCGCGTTCGTCATCCCGCACGGCGCGGAGACGGTGGACGCGCGCCACATCGTTCGCTTGGACGATTTTACCGACGAATCGCTCAACGCGTTGCTCGTTGGTACGGAAGAGAACTCAGGATGGCTGCGCGCATACATCACGCCCTATGGTACGGCAGGATGGGGGCAGGACTTGGAGCGTTTGACCGCGCGCGTGTGGGAAGCGTTCCTCGCGCCGATTCACGCGCGCGTGGAGGCGTTCGGCGCGCGACGCGTGGTGGTAATGCCAACGGGTGGCTTGCAACTGTTGCCCCTGCACGCGGCATGGCGCAACGTAAACGGCGCGCGGCGATACTGGCTGGACGATGTGGAAATCACCTACGCGCCCTCGGCATACACGCTGCGCGCATCGCAACGTAAATCCGAAGGGTCTCCAAGACCGTTCGGGTTCGCGCTCATCGCGGGCGTGAGCGAATACAAGCAACTGGGCAACTTGTACTACACGCGCGCCGAAGTCGAACAAATCGGTGAGATGTTTGGTGTCACGCCATTGCTCGATGCCGCCGCCACACCGCAAGCCGTGATTCAAGGTGCGCGCGGTGCGACGTATCTGCATCTCTCGTGTCACGGCGCGTTCGCGTGGGACAAAGACCCACTCGATTCCGCGCTCTATCTGACGAACGATGAACCGCTCACACTCAACAAGGTATTCGCGGAGATGGATTTGCGCGCGACGCGTCTGGTCGTGCTTTCCGCGTGCGAGACGGGTATCAGCGATATGCGCCAATCGCCCGATGAGTACATCGGGTTGCCTGCAGGATTTTTGCAAGCGGGCGCGGCGGGCGTCGTGAGCAGTTTGTGGACGGTCAACGATGCGTCCACCGCGCTGTTGATGATTCGATTTTACGAAAATCACCTGCAGCGTGGACAAACGCCTGCGGCAGCGTTGCGCGCGGCGCAACAGTGGTTGCGCGATGCTACGTCCCAAGAACTCGCCGATTTGTTCGCAACGTATCGTGACACCGCGCCGGATGCGCCAACGCGAATGGCGTACGCGACGGCGAAGGAGCAAATGACGCGTCACGCCACCCGCACACCCAACGCGCGCCCGTACGCTTCGCCGTACTACTGGGCGGCGTTTGGGATGTATGGCATTTACTTATAAACCCAAAGGGTCTTTAGAGACCCTTTGGGTTTTTGAGGACCCTTTGGGTTTTTTGGAGGAACAATGGCAAAGCACATACCACTCGTTTATGGTGGTTACTATCACATCTACAATCGCGGTAACAACCGCGAGAACATTTTCATCGAGGAACGCAATTACGCATACTTTCTCAATCTGTACGCCAAGTACATCGAACCGGTGGCGGAAACGTATGCATACTGTTTACTGCGAAATCATTTTCATTTTTTGGTGCGGATTCGGACAGAGCAAGAGTTGGTAACCTTAAACCCCAAGGGTCGGGCAGGCACAAAGAGTTTTCAAAACCCTGCAGGTTTGCCAAATCCTAGTCAACAATTCGGCAACCTGTTCGATGCGTACGCCAAAGCCATCAACAAAGCGTACAACCGTACGGGTAGTCTCTTTCAACATCCATTCGGCAGGATTCGCGTGACTAGCGACGAGTATTTTGTCCAACTCATTCGGTATATCCATTTCAATCCACAAAAGCACGGCTTTGTCACCGATTTCCGCGAATATCCATACTCTTCCTACAACACCTTTTTGTCCAACAAGCCGACCAAACTCGCGCGCGCTCGAGTGCTTGCATGGTTCGACGGTCAAGCCGCGTTTGTCGCGGCACATCAAACACCTCTCGACGAAAAGCGTGTAGCCGAGTGGGTAGGAGAGAGTGAAGATTAAACTGACCCGAAGGGTTTTCGGGTCTGTGGAGGACACTATGTCTGGAAATCAGCCTTTTCCCCGCACAGGCACCACCGCACCGATTTTCGTCGCGCGTGATGGTGATTCGCAACCGATTACGATTGGACAAGATTATTTTCTGATCCAAATCTACGCCGCGCAGGTCGCGTTTCGCGGCGCCATCTGGGACAATGTCAAACGCTTGGTTGTGACCTCGCAGGTGAACTTGAACCACCGCAAACTGGACAATCGCGCGTTGCGCGCCATTCAACGTACACGCGACGTGCAAAAGAACCAAATGCAACCGCTGGGTCTCACGCCCAATCTCATCAGTTTGGTGCCCGCCGTGATGCCCAACGTGACACTTTCGATTGATTTCATTCTCGATCGCGAAAATCGTCTGGCGCAGTTGGGTGGGCTGATCAACAGCGATAGTTTCGTCAGCGCGATTTCACTTGCCACAGGCACAGCGGCAGTCGCCAAAACGATCGCGCAATTGGCGGACAAGGTCATCCAGACCTTCATCCCAGCGGAAGAAAGCAAACCGCTCTTGTCGTTCAGCGGCGATTTCAACTTGGCGACGCAACAACTCCGTAGCGGCTATTACGTCATCATCGGCTCGAAGGACGAGCAAAATCCACTGCCCGCTCCGACAGCGCGCGTGGAAGTGCGCGATGGAGGTTTGATCGTAGAGGGACAACCGGCGACCCAGTGGTCATACGTCATTCTTGACGTGCAGCGCGTTGGCACGCGTCCGCGCGAGTTGAACGACGGCGCATTGTGGGATCTCCGATTGCGTGAAGCAGAAGACGAAGCGCAACGCTTGACGATGAATCCGCTCGCAACGGACGAGGAGCGTAAACAGGCGTGGAACAAATGCCTCAAACTGATTCAAGAGGCGCAAATCCTCTTGCGGGCTGACGATAATTTCCTGCCGAAGGATGCGACCCACATCGTCGAGGCGACACTGTGGAATTGTCGCAAATTGATTGAGGAAGCCGAAAACAAGCGCGCGTTCAGGTCTGCCGTGCCATCCTGGCAACCGACGCTTGCGAACGATCTAATCGCGCTAGGGCTATCGCCAGAGACAGACCTCGCCAAGATGGTGGAACAGTACGCCAATCAAGTGGTGCAAGCGCGGCGCATCCTCAAATCCCGCGCAATGCTCTAAGTTCAAGGTTTCAAGTTTCAGGTTTCAAGTTAAACCTGAAACTTGTAACCTGCAACCTGAAACCTGTAACCTGCAACCTGAAACTTGAAACCTGAAACCTCAAACCCGAAACGCCGCAAATCGCGCCACCAACCCCCGCGCAATCTTCCCCTCGATGCGCGTGCCGCGCGATGTGAATTCTTCGCGCGTGATGATGCCGCGTTGATGGAACAGCGCGACGAGTTCGTTCGCGCGATACGGAATCCACACGCGCAGTTCCACCATCTCCTCCGCAATCACGCGTTCGAGCAGCGCGAGCAATTCATCCAGCCCTTGCCCTGTCAACGCGGAGATGCACACCGCATTGCCTTCGCGCAAAAATTCGTCAATCAGGGATTGGGGGTCAGGAATCNGGGTACAGGGATCAGGGGACGGGGGTCTGGC
>JAOACU010000277.1 GCA_026417715.1 Anaerolineae bacterium
GTGCTAAAGAACCATTTGCGAAAAGTGCCGCGCGTGCTCCAACGCGGAATCGGCGCGTGACGCGCCACGCCCATAATTTTTTCCGCTAGATAACGACTGATTGGATTGTGAAAACCCAAGTTAGCCAGATGCGGCGCGATGCTTCCGATTCGTCCCAGTTGTTCGTTGCGTCCAAAGAACCAGTTGCGTAGTGGAATGCCGCGCTCGGCGACGATTTGCGCTTTGGCACGCGCGTTGATCTCGGCGATCTTGACGCCGTTGGGACACACTTCGTTGCACACGCGACACGCCGAGCAATAATCTACCGAAAAATCCGGTGATTTGATTTGCCCCGATTCGCGGAAACGTTGCGCTTGGGGTCCCGCGTACTTGGGTCCAGGAAATTTATCGGTGACGGCTGACACAGGGCAGTATGCCGTGCAGATATTGCACTTGATACACGCGTCGAGTGTCATTCCGACGGAATGCCAGGAGGTAGTATGCATAGTAACCTCAGTGGGTCAGTGTTCAGTAGGTCAGTGTTCAGTAGTCAGTGTTCAGTGTTCAAGTATTCAGTGTTCAGTGTTTTCACGCACGTTGCTCCAGTGATACCACCACGCCAACAAAGCAATTAGCGCGTTGACAATGCTACTGACTAGTTCTTGCGTAAAGACAAGTTGGGTGTGGCGTGTGGTGAAATCGGTAATACCTAAAAGCCATGTAAACACTTTGCCGAGCGCGCTTGCACTATGCCCAATCGCGACGACCAGCGCGATGAGCATCATCGCGTAAACGTACAGGCGAAAAAATTGTGCCGATTCGCTGCGCGTCAACGCGCGCCAGCGTCGCCAATGCCACCACCACACTGGCAATGCCACGAGCACGATTGCCAGCGTGGAGGCGACACTTTCTTTTGCCCAACGCAATTCCCAATCTTCGCGTGTGAGTTCTTTTTCTTGCACGGGTACTGGTTGCTCTGGAGTCACCGTTGCGACAGCCGCTGGAGGTGGCGCTGGAGTACCAGCCATCGGTACAGCCGTAGCCGGCGGAGGCGGCAGTGGAGTGGGAACGGGCGGATGACGCTCCTCGAACGGAACGCTGGCAAGGATCGGCAGGCGCACGAGACTTGAGGCAAGCATCTGTGCTGCGAAGAATGCTACGAGAAAAACCAAGAACGCGACTGCGCCGTAGTACAAACGCTTGAGATCAAACGAAAACATCAACACCTCCCGATGCGTCTATCCAGTGGACGCTTTTTCTTTCTGCATTTTCTTGATGACAGTGTCAAGACCCGCATCAGCCATCGCCTTGCCGATTTTTTCAAATGCCCCATCCATCAAGGGTCCAAAAACTTGTTCGACGATACGCGAACCGGCTTCATCGGCAACTTTTTTCGCCAACGCCTTGAACACATCTTTCATCACACCTTGAAAAGAGTTATCGGGAAAACCGGCTTTGACAAACTCTTTTCGCGCGCGCTCTTTGTGCTTGGCGTCGAGCATATGCTCCAACAAATCAATGATGGCATCATCGGATAACTTGACCAAACTGGGTGAGAAGGAACTATCAGTCGCGTGACCGAGTGTTTGGAGTTTGGAACGCAAGTGATCAATCACGAGCGGATTGTCTATCTCCAACACAAACAGTTCACCCTGTTTCTGAATCAGCGGACGTCGCAGGGCTTGTCTGACTTTTTCATCGAGGTCGCGTTCACCCATTCGTCGCAACTCGCGTTCGTATAACAGTCCGCGCGCTTTACCGCGCGTCACGCGCAATTTTTGGACAAGCGAATAGAGCGATGGATCATCCTCGATGTAACCGATGCGTTCCAAAGCAGTGAAGATCAACAGATCAATATCGCGCTTGGTCAGCGAACCAAAACTTGGCGTGAGATAGCGCGCCAGAATCAAATGTAACGCGTCTCTGACCGTTTGCTCGCTCGCATTTTTAATGTGCTGGTCGAGTGTCATCCCCTCCCTCCTCAAAACGTACTAACACCAGCGGATCATCCAAGCGAATTTCCTGCGTATCCACTGGGACGCAAACTGTTTGTAAAAATTACCATCTCACTCTTGGTTTGCACCCAGACTGCGGACAACCGATGGACAAGTTTTTGTAACTCGTTCCAATCAATAAAGAACGAATACGAGTGGCGATAAAAATGACGAAACCCAAGATAATCAGCCAGTCTCTGTGCTGTCTCTGTCGAAATAACGTTGCTACGCCAACGATTTCGCTTGGTCATTTGCAATAGGAGATCACGATGTGATTGCGTACCAGTCGGCACATTTTGGTCAATATGCTTTGCAATAACCAAAAAGATATTTTCCACTCCATTGTAGAAAGAATGCAAGACCGAAGCCACCGCCGCGATTTCCACAGTATCAGGTTGACGTTGCTGCACGCGCGATAATAGTTCTGCATAGACATCAAATAGTTTGTCAATCTGTGCTATTTCAAACGTGATTCGGTCAATCACCTTCTCAACCGATTCGGACAAGCGTGCCCTCCTTCCGCAAACAATCCGCAAAGGCATCCATCGCATCCAAATTGATCAAGTCTACAGGACGATCTAGTTCAAGAAGGAGTTGACCGAGCAAGTGAAAGAATTCTCCACGCGGACACCCTCGCACCGCCAAATCTAGATCAGAGTCGGGTCGCATCTGCCCTGTAATCGCAGAGCCAAACAAAAAAACTTCCGAGCATCCTGCCGCTTTGAGAATTTGGATGGCACGCTGAATATCTGAATCAAGCACGTACGTACCAAGTGATTCGAGGTTCATTGTGTCTCCTCAAACATAATCCGAGTCAAATTCTCCGCAAATGGCGGATACACCACACCGCGTTCTGTGACTAGCGCGGTAATGTACTTGTGCGGCGTCACATCGAACGCGGGATTGCCCACATTGACGCCTTCGGGAGCAATCGGTACACCTTCGATGTGCGTCACCTCGCGCGCGTCGCGCTCTTCGATAGGAATCAAATCGCCATTGGGCAACGTCATATCAATCGTCGAGGTAGGCATCACCGCGTAGAACGGAATGCCGTTTTCGCGCGCCACCACTGCAATCTTGTACGTGCCGATTTTGTTCGCCACATCGCCGTTTGCCGCCACGCGATCCGAACCGACGAAACACTTTTGAATTTTACCCTTGCGCATATAAAACCCCGCCGCATTATCGGCGATGAGTGTCATCGGCACACCGTTCTGCATCAACTCCCACGCGGTCAGTCGCGCGCCTTGCAAACGCGGACGCGTCTCGTCCACAAAGACGTGAATGCGCTTGCCTTGCCTGTGCGCTTCGATGATACAACCAAGTGCGGTACCAACGTCCACCGTTGCCAGTGCGCCGGCGTTGCAATGTGTCAGCACACCATCGCCATCGTCAATCAGCGCGGCACCATAGCGCGCCATCGCGCGATTCGTTTCCACGTCTTCCTCAGCGATGCGTTGCGCTTCAGCGATGACCAACTCGCGCAAGCCATCGCCATCGAGATTCGCAGCGCGCGCCTTGTTCAACACGCGATCGAGCGCCCACATCAGGTTGACGGCAGTGGGGCGCGTCGCGCGCAAAATCGTCGCCGCCGCTTCCAGATCGCGCAACAAATCGTCGCGTGTCGTCGCGTGCGATGCGCGCGCGGCGAGTGCGAGCCCAAACGCCGCTGCTGCGCCAATTGCTGGCGCGCCGCGAATCGTCATATCACGAATCGCCTCTGCCAGCGTGCGATAATCGCGACATTCGACGATTTCCAAGCGATGCGGTAATTGACGTTGGTCAATCAGTTTGACCACACCATCTATCATTTCGATTGTTCGCATCCGCAACCCCAAATAACAAAAAATTCTCTCTGATGAGAGAGAATTGCCTTAAACATCTTACTCTCATCTTCCAAGCGCGTTCAGCACGCTTGCCGGAATTGGCACCGCGTTTTGAGATTGGAGATTTGAGATTAGAGATTTGAGATTGAAACACTTTCAATCACTAATCACCAATCTCTAATCTCTGATCTCTAATCTCTAATC
>JAOACU010000278.1 GCA_026417715.1 Anaerolineae bacterium
CCCTTATCCCTGCACCCTGCCTTCTGTACCCTTATCCCTGTACCCTGCCCCCTACAAGGAGAAGATAATGGCAGACCTAACGAACCTCCTCCGCAAAAATCGAACCCAAGCCGCCACACTTGCCGCGCTGGTGGTGCTATTCCTACTCGCGTTGCAAGGGATGGAACCAAGCGACTGGGTCATCACAGTACTACGTGGCTTGGCAGTCGCATCGGTAACATTTCTCGTCGCGTCCGGGTTTTCGCTCATCTTTGGTTTGATGGATGTGCTGAACTTGGCACACGGCACCTTGTTTATGATTGGCGCGTACATCGGCTGGACGGCATACGTGCGCCCTGACACACTGCTCGACGTAGCAACACCGTTCGCCTTGTTCATCGCGGGGTTGATGCTCGTGCCTCTGTGGGATGCTTGGCTGACGCGTCGGCGTGTTGCAACGCGCGGAGGGCGCGTCCTACCTTGGTTGATTCTCGTGCTGGGACTCGCCATCGCCGCGTTTGGTTTCACCCGCCATCCGATTACCGCATGGGATGTGAGTGTGTACGACAAAAGCCCGGTCGTCTTCGGCGTGAAACTTGATCTGGGTCAAACCGATTTGCCCACACCCGTGACCGCCGACAACACACAAGTAGCACTCGCAATGCTGAGCGTTCTCGCCGGCGGCGCACTCGTCGCGTTGGGACTCGCACTGAACGCGGCGCGGCAACGCGTTGCGGCACCCACGCGCGTATCGTGGCGCGCGCTGTTGCCTCCTCTAGGGCTGGTCATTCTCGGCATCGTTTTGTATGTGCTGAACGACACACTGACAGCGAGTCTGGTCGCGGCGGGCACCACGTTGCGCTTTTTCGTCGCCGTGATCGTCGCAACGTTAGCGGGCGCGGGGATTGGCGCGTTGATGGAATCTACGCTGATTCGCCCACTCTACGCGCGCCCGATTTATCAATTGATGCTAACGCTGGGTTTGGGCGTCATCGGGCGCGAAGTGGTGATCGCGGTCTGGGGGCGTATCCAGATGCAAATGCCCAAACCCGCGCTCTTCAACACCATAGGCAAGGGTTGTCCCGCACAAACACTCTGGGACGCGCTGGCGAATCAATGTTCCACGATTAGTTTTATGGGAACACGTATCCGCACCTACAACGAGATTTTCATTTTCGTCGTTGGCGTCATCGTACTCATCGTCGTTTGGCTGCTGTTGCAACGCACGCGTATCGGAATGATCATTCGCGCGGGGGTGCAAGATCGCGCGATGGTGGAAGCACTGGGAATCAACGTGCGCCAAGTGTTCACGTTCGTCTTCGCGCTGGGTGTTGCACTTGCCGCGCTGGGTGGCGTGTTGGCTGGACCTGCAATGGGTGTGTCGGACGATATGGGTGAGGGGTTGCTCCTCTCCGCGCTGATTGCGCTAGCCATCGGCGGGCTGACGAGTTTTCCGGGCGCGGCGGCAGGATCACTTCTCGTTGGTCTGCTGCAGCAGTTCATCGTCAAGTACGGGCAAATCGGCATCACCTTGCCGTTTCTGGCACAACCGTTCAAACCCACTCCGCCGCTAGTGCCTGCGTCCACGTTGCTGTTGATGATCATCATTTTGCTTGTAATGCCCAATGGACTCTTTGGACGGAAGGAGTAGGCGATGAAAATTCTACGTGATCATTCCATCTTCTTGGCAGTTGTCGTTTTTCTCATCGCGTTTCCCTTCCTCATCGCACTTTTCGATGGACAGTCCATTGCCGATGTGCTCGCCAATCGCGCGGGCAATTCCAAGTTCTATCAGGGCTTGCTCATCGAAATTTTCATTCTAGCGATTTTCGCGCTCAGTTACGATTTGTTGTTCGGCATCACAGGTTTACTCTCATTCGGACACGCGATGTTTTTCTCGGTCGGCGCGTACACGGCGGGCATCGCGCTCAAATCGCTCAAGTTGCCGTTGCTAGAGACGATCGTCTTGGTGGTCATCGCGGGAGTCGTGCAAGCACTGTTGTTCAGTATCGTCTTGCCGCGCGTCAAAGGCATCACGTTTGCGCTGGTCACACTCGGTTTTGCCTCGGTGTTTCACATCGTCATTATGTCGCACGAGTTGAGCCCTTGGACTGGTGGCGATGTGGGATTGCAAAATATTCCCAAGCCCACGTACCTTGAACCAGCGGCACAACGCTTGACGTTTTATTTTGTCGCGCTGACGCTGATGCTTTTGGTGTATCTCTTCTATCGTCGTTTTGTAGATTCACCGACAGGACGTGTCTGCATTGCGATTCGTGAAAACGAGCACCGCGCGCGGATGCTGGGATACAACACATTTTATTTCAAACTCGTCGCGCTCATCATTTCGAGCATCACTGCCGCGCTGGGTGGCGCGCTGCACGCGCTCTATCAGCCGATTGTCAGTCCAACGACAGCGAGTTTGGTGTACACGGTCAACGCGCTGTTGATTCTGCTGATCGGTGGTGTAGGAACACTGAGTGGCGCGTTGGTAGGCGCGGCAGTCTTTCGCTCGCTCCAATTTTTCCTCGATAAGATTTTCGGCGAGAGTTCCAGTTTCATTCTGGGTCTGGTGTATGTGTTGATTGTGCTTTTTGTGCCCTATGGCATCATTGGCACATGGCACGCCAAAAAGTTGGAATGGCAAACCGCATGGCGCGAACTTGTGTCCAAGTTGAGATAGAAGTAAAATGTTGGGAGTGAAGCATACCGCTTCACTCCCAACATTTTGTACTGAGGAGGAGCACAATGGCGCGCCAAGCACTGTGTGTGGGCATCAACAAATTCAAGAATTTTCCGCGCAACAATTTGCGGGGCTGTGTCAACGATGTCAAAGATATGGCGGCGATCCTCACCGATTTCTTCGGGTTTACGCGCCGCGACATTATCACGTTGACCGATTCGGACGCGACCAAAGCGAACATCCTTGAGCGTCTAACAGCGATGGTACGCGATGCGCAAAGTGGCAAACTCGAGTACTTGGTCTTTTCGTTTTCATCACACGGTACGCAAACACCCGATGTGAGTAACGACGAATCGGACAAGTACGACGAGGCGTTTTGTCCGTACGATCTTGCCACCAAAGGTGATCGCTGGGACCCCGATCACATCATCCTCGACGATGAATTGCACGATTTGTTCGTACAACTGCCGCAAAATGTCGTCCTCGAAGTGTATCTCGATACGTGTCACAGTGGCACGGGCTTGCGCGCTGTAGATTTTCTGCTCGAGCGTCAGCCACGCTTTATGCCGATGCCTTCCTTGCGCGCGTTCGAGTTAGTTGCAGAGCGCGAGTCGCGCGGCTTTTACAAATCGTTTGGAACGAAGAAAACGCCCCAGCATATCTTGTGGGCAGGTTGCCGCGCCGACCAGACGAGCGCGGACGCGCTTATCGAGGGCAAGTGGCATGGCGCGTTCACGTACTTTTACTGCAAACACGTGCGCGCTACGCAAAACAAAATCTCGCGCGCGCAACTGCTCAAGCGCGTACGCGCCGACCTCAAAGCCGCGCGCTATACGCAAGTGCCGCAGTTAGAGTGCCAAGCGACGTTACGACGCGCCAAGCCGATGAAAATGAGCCAATGAGCCAATGAGCCAATGAGCCAATGAACCAATGAGCCAATTAGCCAATTAGCCAAAAGCCAGCAGGCAGGAAGCAGGGGGCAGTAGGCGGGGAAGGTCTCCTGTTCCTGCCTATCGCCTCCTGCTTAGTCCTCCGTCCTTCGTCTTTCGTCCTCCGTCCTCCGTCATCCGTCCTTCGTCTTCCGTCCTTCGTCTTCCGTCTTCCGTCCTTCGTCCTCCGTCCTCCGTCGTTCAGCGCGGTACTTGCGTTGGTTTGCGCAAAATCTGCCTGACCATCCACCCCAACGACTTGGGCGCGCGATCCAACTCGGCTTGGAGTAACTCGACGCGTTGCCACAGCCGACGTGCTTCTTTGCGCGGCAGATATTTGTCCAAGACTTGTTCCAGCGCGATGAGATTGTCGTAAACGGTGTGGAACAAATTCCAATCG
>JAOACU010000279.1 GCA_026417715.1 Anaerolineae bacterium
GCTCTAGCAGGCGTTACCTGATTTATTTTTTAAAGTTCATCAATTGCGCCACTACGTCATCCGTCCTCCGTCTTTCGTCCTCCGTCACACTTCCCACCTGGGACGTTCGCGCTCTACCCACGCGAATTTGCGTTGCAACGCTTTGGTGTAGAGTCGCTTCCAATCATAGTCCACGTAATCGCCCCACGCTTTGTACACGCGCGGGTCAATGTAATTCTTGAGCGATGTGCCCAAGTTATAGTCGCGCGTTTGCTTGGCAAGTTCCAGTTGCAGCGTCGCGCGCTCGACGCGCTCGGTGTAATTTTTCTGCACGAGTTCCGGCGCGCGGCGCGCTTGCTCCAACGCCGCTTGCGCTTTGGCGAGTCGTTCGGCGTGACGTTGCGGCGCGGTCTCTGCCAGTTCTTGTGCGCGTTTGAGCGCGGCTTCCGCCTGCGCGACACTTTTCGCGACCTTTCGCGTCCTTTCGCGTTTCATTCGCGTTGCCGCTTCCAACGCCTGGCGCGCTGCTGCGATGCGTTCCTTGTGGCGTTTCAGTTTCGCCTCGTTCGTCTTCTTGACTTGCGCGAGGGCTTGACGCGCGGCGCGTAGTCGTTTGTTGTACGCCGCCAACGCCTTTTTGGATTTGGGTTTTGCTTTTTCCAACTTGTCGAGCGCGGCTTGCTTTTTCTGTTCCGCCTCGCGCGCGGCACGCTCCACCGATTCTTGCGCGGCAATAAGTTTATCGAGCGCGGCTTGGCGCGCTTGAATCGTCTCATCGAGTTGGGCGAGTGCGGCTTGCGCGGCGCGCGCTTTTTCGAGTGCGACGCGACGCGCCTCCACTTGCGCGGCGAGTTTTTGCGGATCGGGTTGCGTGGCGATGAGTTTGGCGACCGCCTGTTCGCGCGCGACGATGACCGCGTGCAGTTTGTCTAGATTCGGCGGCGATGCACGCAAGCGTTGCACTTCCAGTTCACGCTTGGCAAGACTCTCTTGCCAATTCTTGGGTGGCGTGCGCTTGTGGTTGCACACAATCGCCGCTTCGAGGTTCGCCAGTTTCGCGATGTACTCTTTACGATAGTTGGGTTCTTCACGCGCCAGATTGCCTTCCCGTTGCAAGTAGGTACGGACTGCGTTCGTCGCGTGATACGTACGAAACACTTTGGCGGTCAACCCTGGCACGATGCTTCCCAAAAACTTGTTGACGTGCGTCGAATCAATCTTATCGAAAATTTGATCGCCGACGTTCTTGCCGTGCATCAGGTCTTGCAAATTGCGCGCCAAGAGTAGTTCATCGTGATTGAGCGGCAACGACTTTTGCCATTCGACGCTGTCCTTGCCGAGAAAGTTGAACTCGATGTAATCGCGTCCGATGCGGACGTGTTCGACGCGCAGTGTGGACGCGCCCACCGTATCGGCTTCGTCTTCGTCTTTTTCGTCGCCCACGCGCATCGCCAGCCGATCAATCAAATAGCACACGGTCGCGAGTTGGCGTGTCTTCATCTCTTCGGCGTGAATACGCGCCGCGCGCTTGTTCAGTTTTTCTTCTTGACGACGCAACTTGGCGAGCGCGTTTTCTAGTTTCGTGCGTTTCACCGCATCGTTATTTTCGAGCGCGCGCAAGAGTTGATCTTCGAGTGTACGACGTTGCGCGTCGAGATGTGCGCGTTGCTTGTCGAGTTCGGCACGCGCGTGGGTGTCTTCGTAATCCATCCGCTTGGCGATTTCGGCGCGCACCTTTTCGATGTGCGTTTCGAGTTTGGCGGCTTGGAGATATTTTTCCTTGTCACGCTCTTGGCGCAGGTGCGATGTTTCCGCCAGCCAAATGTATTTGCGTTTTTTCGCCAGCGTGTCCCACCATGACGCGATCCACATCGAATCGTGATCGTGCACGATTTCCTTCCACTGATGTCCTTCGGGCGCGGGGGGAATCGGTGCGTCTTCGTCGAGGTTCAGCGTCACGTCTTCGGGTTGCACGCGCGGTTTCCACTTGCCGCGCAAGGGATGATTGCCGCGTCCCATCAAAATTCCCGGCGGCTCGACCAAGTACGCGCCGATTTCGGTGGGATTGCCATCGAGGAGCGCAGTGCCGTACTTGGCTTTGAGTTCCTCGCGCTCGCGCTTGCGTTCTGCCGAACGACGTTTACGCTCTTCGGGCGTGAGATTCGCCGTTTTCTCGCGCTCGACGATCGCGTGCAGTTCGGTGAAATCAATGTCGGCGAGGGTAATATCGCGCAGGCGCGGGTCGAGCGTGGCAACAAAATCGCCCAAGAAATTTTTCTGGAACACCGGATCGAGAACGTAGGGCGTGTCCTTTTTCTTCGCCCACGCCATCAACATCTCTTCTTGTTCGGGGGTGAGTTTAACGCGTTCGTTTTTGATGCGCACAACGAGTCCACGATAGTCATAGGGCGGCGGAAACGCAACGCCGTTGTGACGCAATGTTGTCCACTTCAAGGTTGGGTACTCCTCACGCAAAGAATTCCTGAACGACAAAATTATAGCCCAAAAGGGCAATCTCGACAAACACGAGATTGACGCCCGCGTTCGTATCGGCTATAATCTTCATCGTAACAAGAAATGCCACAAGGAGTGCGTATGCGTCCCGCAAAAATTTTGGTCGTTGACGATGAACCGCATTTGGTCAAGTTAGTCCGCTCGAATCTAGAAGCGCAACGCTACAAAGTACTGACGGCGATGGATGGAGCGAGCGCGCTCGCAATCGTGGAGAAAGAAGGCGTTGATCTGGTCATTCTCGACATTATGTTGCCGGGGATGGACGGCTTTGAGGTCTTGCAGAAAATTCGCGAGTTTTCGTCGGTGCCGGTGATTATGCTCACCGCGAAGGATCAAGATGTGGATGTGGTGCGCGGGTTACGTTCGGGTGCGGACGATTACGTGAAAAAACCGTTCAGTGTGCACGAACTGTTGGCGCGCGTCGAAGCCGTGTTGCGTCGCGCTACGCTGGATGAGGAAGTGCAAACGCGTCCGCCGTTTGTGTGCGACGATTTTGTGATGGACTTTGAACGGCGACGCGTCACCGTGCGCGGCAAAGACATCAAATTAGGTCCCACCGAGTACAAGTTGTTATCGCAACTAGTGCAGAACGCGGGGCGCGTAATGCTTCACACCGATTTGCTCCGCAAAGTGTGGGGACCCGAGTATGGCAACGAAACAGAATACTTGCGTGTCTATGTGAGTTACCTACGCAACAAAATCGAAGACGATCCTGCCAACCCCAAGTATATCCTGACCGAGCATGGCGTAGGGTATATGTTCAAGCAGCCCACAAGTAGCAACTGAAAAGCATTGTCGCGTGTTCAATGTCGCGTACGATAACATTATCTCAAAAGGAGGTAGTACGATGAAACAAATGACCAAGAGTAATCTGTCGGCAGCGTTCGCCGGCGAAAGTCAAGCGCACATGAAATATTTGGTGTTCGCAGAGATCGCCGAACGTGAAGGATTGCCGAATATAGCGCGCTTGTTTCGCGCCGCATCATTTGCGGAACAGATGCACGCGGCGGCACATCTGCGCGCGCTCGGTGGCGCCAGTGACACAGTCAAGAACCTTGAAGACGCTATCAAGGGTGAAACGTTTGAAGTCAACGAAATGTATCCTGCCTATGTAGCATCGGCTCAAGTTCAGGAAGAGAAAGGTGCGGTTGTGAGTATGGAACGCGCGTTGGCAGCAGAAAAAGTGCACGCGCAACTTTACATGCGCGCCAAGCAAGCCGCCGAAGCCCAACAAGATATTGCACTCCCCGCTATCCACGTTTGCGAAGTGTGCGGTTGGACGGTAGAAGGTGACGCCCCAGACAAGTGCCCTTTGTGCGGCGCGCCAGCCAGTCGTTTCCGCAAGTTCTAACCCCACAACCACCTCATCAAAAGCGGGTAGTGCTACAAAAGTAATGCTGGTAAGGCACTTTGTCACGCTGAGCCCTTCCTTCGCTTCGCTCAGGACAAGTTCCTTACGTCAGGGTAAACTCCGCGAAGCGTCTCG
>JAOACU010000280.1 GCA_026417715.1 Anaerolineae bacterium
GTGAGGCAGGGGAAGGATAGAAATGCAAACCACACGTATCTTTCTCTTTCTCGCGATTCTCATCATCGTCGGATTCATCGTCACGGTGATCAACCAAACCGCGCAGTTAGTCAATCTGGTTGCGTTGATTGATGCGCGTTTGGCGTTGGGCTTGCTCGTTACGCTCGTGGTGATTTACGCGATTTGTATCGCCGTGCCCATCGTCTTGTTCATCGGTCTGCCCAAGCCGTTGCGTCCACCGCGCGATGAGAGCGCGCCCGAATTCCCGCAACATCTCGCCGCGCTCCAAGCACGTTTGAACGCGAACGCGTACCTCAAACAACAAGGCGTGCGCGTGACGAATCGGCAAGAGGTGGAAGCCGCACTGCGTTTGCTCGATCAGCGCGCGCAAGAGATTATCACGAACACCGCAGGCGTCGTCTTCACCAGCACTGCGATTTCGCAGAACGGCAACTTGGACGGCTTGATTGTGTTGGCAACACAAACGCGTCTGGTGTGGCAGGTCGCGCACATTTACAATCAACGTCCCACGTTGCGCGAACTGCTCGACTTGTATGCGAACGTTGCGGCAACCGCCTTCGTCGCGGGCAGTATCGCCGAGATTGATTTGAGCGAGCAAGTGCAACCGATCGTGTCGAGTGTGTTGGGTTCGGCAGCAGGCGCGATTCCGGGGTTGAACGTCGCCGCGACGATTCTCGCGAATTCGATTTTGCAGGGGAGCGCGAACGCGCTATTGACGCTACGCGTCGGCGTCATCACGCGACGCTACTGTGGCGCGTTGGTGTTGGAGGATCGCCGCGCGCTACGCAAATCGGCGACGGCGGAAGCGGTCGCGCTCTTGGGGAGTATCGTCGTGCAAGGCACCAAGAACATCACGCAAGCATTTGTCGAGCGCGCCAAGCATCAAGCCGCGACCACTCAGCACACCACACGTCAAGCGATTCACGCGTGGCTGGATCGTCGCGCAAAGGATGCGCGCCAGTAGAACGCCGCCACTGTGATGCGATTCAACCGCGCCTTGCCTCTGGATTTTTCCCCATCTCTCGCAACATCCGCCAGCGCACGAACGCATAGTACGCCATCAGCGCGCTGAGCAACAAGCCGTGTCCGCCATCGCGCCAACCTTGCAAAGTGATGTAACGTCGAAAAAATTCGCGTAACGGCTGACCGATGGCACCACGCCAACGCGCGCGGCGTCCTTCGGCGTACCACACGTGCGCTTCATAGCGCGTGTACACGATTTGCTTTTTGCGAAATTGCGCGAGCGTCTCATAGTTGTAGTGAATGAGTGGCTCGCGCAAATAGCCAACCTCACCCTCCCACAGCACCAACTCGTGCACCTCGCGCGCGGGATCAAAGCGCGCAAATCCTTTTTTCAGGACGCGTGGTTGATAATCGGGTGACCAGCCCGTGTGGCGAATCTCTTTGCCAAAGATGATGTTGCGGCGCGGCACCCAAAAACCGACCGACGACGGACGACCGACGACCGACGACAATGAGTCGTATTCAGCGGTCAGCGGTCGGCGGTCAACGGTCTTTTCGCGAATTTCTTTGCCCAATGCGGGCGTCGCGCGCTCGTCCGCGTCAATGAAAAAAATCCAGTCGCCGCGCGCCAGTTCGATGGCGGCGTTGCGTTGGTTGGGAAAGTTATCGAGTTTGCGAAATTCGACGCGCGCGCCAAGTTCGCGCGCAATCGCAACAGTGTCATCGGTGCTGTAATCGTCCAACACGAGGAGTTCATCCGCAAAATCGCGTACGGATTCCAAACACGCGCGGATATGTTTTTGTTCATTGTGAGTGAGGACGATGACAGAGATTTTCGATTGTTGATTTTCGATTTTCGATTGTCCTATCACGTTGGGTGATTCAAGTTTGCGCCATCAATCGCACAACTACGAACCGAGTTTGTTGGTTTGTAGTGGGCAATTTATCGCCGCAATGGCATAACTACGCTCGCCAAGTTTTTGGTACTCAATGCGATTTCCGGATCAACTGTTGCACTGCCCAGTCAAGCCACTCTGGACTGGGAATGGCATACGGACGAAATTTTTCCAAGCGTCCTTCGTCTTCGCTGTAGAACAAGGCGCGATGCGCACCTAACTTGCTCGCGGCGGGTGAGTCAATCAAGTTCGCAGAATCCTCTGCACCCATCTGCATCACCACGCGCAGCGCAAACTCGCGCAACACGCGCCGATCCACACTGCGATTCAAGTTGGTCACTGTGTCGCACCAGACGAGTGTGTGAACACCCACTTCGGGACCATCGCGCAGGATAGCGGCAAACTGTTGCGCAGGATTGGGCGCGCTGGGAGTTTCAGCATCATACGAGAGCAAGCCCAAGGTATCGTCTTGCCGCAAATCCCGCGCGCGTTGCAAACCAAACAGACAGAAATACTTGGCGGGCGCAGATAAATCGTCGGCATCCACGCGTCGCTGAACTTCGGTGGCAAGTTCGTTGATGATTTCTGGCAAGTGGCGACGACGCCCCACCTTGATCGTTTGCGGCAACATCTTACCCAAACGCGCCAAAGGACTGGATTCAGGTGAATCGGTGGTGCTGAAATCGAGGATGGAGATTGAGAGATGAGAGATTGGAGATTGTGCGGCAAGTCCGATCAGTGCAACCGTCATCATTCCCAGCGCGGCTTCCTCGGCTTGACCGACAATCAGCAAGTTGCTGCCGCTCTGACGACGCAACGTTGCGTAAAGCGATTCGCGAATCGCAATCGGTTCGCCCAACCACGCGCGCGGCGCGCGCGACGGCGTGGGCTTGGCAAGCACATCGGCAAGCGCGCCATTCTTTTCGACTTCTGCTGGTGCATTCCCTTCAAAGACGATTTGCGCTTGCGGCGGACGATAGCCGCGCTCTCGCGCCAGGTTCTGCACTTGAGCAAGGTAATGATCGCGCTTGTCATCAGGAAGCCACGCCACCTGAAAACGATTGTTCCCTTCGACCATTCCGTTTGCCGCGTTGTAGATGGCTTCACCAGGACGCGAGAGCAAGCGCGCGGCAGGATTGTCGTCCGCGAGAATCAAGCGCGAATCGGCTTCACTGCATTGCAAGGCGATGCGCACCGCCATCTGGTCAATCGTACTGCGCGCCAGCGTGTACGCGCCTGCTAACGTTTGCGAACCGAGGAGAACGTGGATGCCGAACGCGCGCCCTTGCCGCACCAAGCGATCCAAAATCTGCGCCGATTGCGACGCGATGGCATCGTCCTCGGTAAAAAATTCTTGGAACTCGTCCACCAGTAGCAGAATGCGTGGCATACGTTCGCCTTTTTTCTGGCGATAATCGGCGATATGATCCACACCTGCCGCGCGAAAGAGATCGCCGCGCCGCTTGAGTTCGGCATCCAGTCCTTGCAAAACGCTCAAACCAAACTCGCGTTCACTTTCAATTGCAATGACGCGCGCGTGACTAAGTTGATGTGTCGCATAGGTCTTGAACTCAACGCCTTTCTTAAAGTCCACAAGGTAAAGTTCGACTGCTTCAGGACTGTAAGTGAGTGCCAAGTTGGTAATGAGTGTGTGCAACAAGGTAGATTTGCCTGCACCTGTCTTGCCTGCCACCAAGACATGTTGCGCCGTGCCTTTGCCCAGATCGAGATACTGCACCTTGCGCGCGCCCGAAGGACCCAGCGCGACGCGCAAGCCGTTGCGACTATCACCCGTCCACCATTCAGATTGCGGCGGCGCGATGCGCTCAAACGGCACTTCGACTTTGCTGGCTTCTTTCGCGGCTTCGCCCACCGTTCTAATGATGCGATTGAACAATTCTACGTCGGGTGGCGTATCGAGTTCAAGCAAGCAATCTTTGAAATCCTCGTCTTGCCACACAAAGCGTTTCTGTGTGGCATCCCAAGCGATGACGGTTGATACGCGCTCAAGGTCGGCAAGATTGAAACCGTGCGGAATCGGTTTGTCTGTGTCCACCAGAATCACGGCATAGACGCCACAGCGCGGAC
>JAOACU010000028.1 GCA_026417715.1 Anaerolineae bacterium
AAGAGACAGCCACAGGCGTGCGGCAACGCCTTGAGGAAATTGCCTTGCGCACGCGCGTGTCCAATACCTTGCATTGTTTGGGTTTAGAAGAGTGGCTAGAGCGCTTTGACGCTGCTGGCATTCCGATCGTTATCCTGAAAGGCGTTGCCCTGACCGCGTTAGTGTATGGTCGCGCGTCACTGAGGCGGATGCAAGATGTGGATATACTGGTGCGGCGCGCGGATTTCCAGCGCGCGGAAGAATTGTTGCGCGCTGCAGGTTTCTTACGCTATCGCGATCTAAGTGGCGCGTTGGGTCCAACGCTTCGCACACAATCTCACTGGATCAAGACTACTCCTGCTAGCGCGCTTGATCTGCATTGGCACCTTGTGGATTCGGGATACTATGCCTATCGTGTGCCCATCGAGTGGTTTTGGGAGCACACAATCAAGGTGCCGTTTTGGGGACGCGAGATACGCGTGTTCACACCCGAAGCACAGTTGCTTCATCTCGCGGCACATTTGGAGTTGCATCATGCAGGCGATGGTTGGTTATCGTTGTATGACATCGCCGCACTAGTGCACAAATTCGGCGACAAACTAGATTGGGAATTAGTTTTAGACGCTGCTATACGTTTTGAGTGGAACGGTTCATTGTATCGCACACTTCAGCACGCCCACGACGCGTTCGGCGTGTCCATTCCATCGCCAGTGCGCGAACGACTCGCGCGTCTACCTACGAGTTGGCACGAGCGTCTTGCGCGCGTGTTGGCAACACCTGCCGCGCATCCTGCGGCATTCGTTTTCGATGGTTGGTGGCAACCGGGTGTGCGTGGCAAGGTGCGGTATTGGTGGCGTTCGCTTTTTCCTGCAGCCGAATTTATGCAGACGCACGGCACTATTCGCACCCGACGTGAATTGATCTGGCAGTACCTATTGCGGCTGGGGCGCGGCTTGTGGCGCATTCCGCGCGCGCTGTGGGCGGCAGTCTTACGAAGTGGTGTTTTTCGGAGTATTGAGGGGAACATCAACTCGGTATAAAAGTGGATCGCTCATGGGAAGGAAGACGTTACAGGAAGGCGAGGGGGCTTGGAAACCATCTGCCGCAGGTAGCGACCCCACAGGCCCGACAAAAATACTGCAAGGCGATGCACGCGCGCTGCAGCGGATTCAGGTGGCGGTGGTCGTGCAAGAATTCAAAACGAGCGACGGGCAGATGTAAGAAACACTTGCTCAAGCCCCGAAAGCGTTCGAGGCATGATGCTAAGGCGGACCAAAGACATCACGGCTGGTGCAAAGTCTATTGACAAGCGAATAAATTCACTTCTTTGTAGGCCTCCCAATCATCGGTAAAAAGATAGCGTGCTGACGATTACACCATTTTTGTTGGCTACGTTTCGCCTGAGGAATTGCCTCGATACTATCGCATCGCAACGATCTTCTGTGCGCCGAACACAGGATTTGAAAGTTTTTTGACTTTCCCAAACCAACGTGGTAAAATGTCAACGCAACAGGAGGTCGGTAATGCCAACGAGTGCACTTAGGCGTCCTTCGTTTCAGATCACGGCGGCGATACGAAGCGAAATCGAAAAGATCGTTGATGCACGCATCCGCGAAGCCCACGTCACGCGCGAAGATTTCAGCGAGTTAAAGAAAGTTGTGGGCGAACTTGCGGTCGCGCAAAAAGAACTTGCCGAAGCACAAAAGCGCACGGAACAGCGCGTCAACGAACTTGCCGAGGCGCAAAAGCGCACGGAACAGCGCGTCGATCGGCTAGAGATCGTTGTCCAAGAACTTGCCGAGGCGCAAAAGCGAACTGAAGAGCGTGTCCAGCAATTGACGATTGCCCAGCAACGGATGACCGAGGAAATCGCTGCGCTTGCCCGGCGCCTCTCCAAAGCCGAGGATCGGTTGGGACGCGTGATTGGGCAGAATCTCGAACGCGAGTATCGCGAAAAAGCATATTCGTACTTGGGACGAGTGTTGCGCGACATTCAGGTTGTCTCACTGCAAGACCTGGAAGCCGATTTGGAACGGCACCTTTCCGAAGCCGAACTCGAGGATTTGATCCTGTTGGATGTGTTGCTACGTGGCAAGCCGCGTCAACCTATTGCTGTTCCTGAAATCTGGCTAGCCCTCGAAGTATCGGCAGTTGTGGATCGGGTGGATGTGGAACGCGCTCAACGTCGCGCGGCATTGCTACGCAAGGCAGGATATTTGGCTGTCCCTGCCGTAGCCGGTGAGGAGACAACGCTCGGCGGTGCAGAAGCCGCACGGACGGAACGCGTGGTGCTATTCGAAGACGGCAAGCGACAGTATTGGGAAGAAGCCGTCGCGCGAATTATCGCAGACGCGTGATAACCTTGTCGAGCGAAAAAAAGAGCGACGCGTAGGCGCGTCGCTCTTTTTTTGACATCTCAAGGTGTTGATGGTATCCTATTCATCCACTATTGAATAAACATCTTGCGCAAATATCGGAAAATTCGCAACGCGGGACAAGTTTAAGACTTGTCCTATCCCTGCGCAACATCATTGAGGAGGTTCAATATGGATTTTGATTTTCTTAAGGACGTGGTTACTCCTGCACAAACCAAGATCGTGTTGCTTGTAATGGATGGGCTGGGCGGATTGCCGCTCGAACCCGGGGGTAAGACAGAATTGGAGACTGCGCACACACCGAACTTGGACGCGTTGGCTGCGCGCTCTGCGCTTGGTCTTGCCGATCCTGTCGCGCCTGGTATCACACCGTGCAGTGGTCCCGGACACCTAGGCATTTTCGGCTATGATCCGATGCGGTACGAAATTGGGCGTGGGGTGCTCGAGGCGCTTGGTATTGATTTCGACTTGGGACCCAAAGACGTTGCCGCGCGCGGCAATTTTGCAACGGTGGACGCGGCGGGCTTGTTGACCGATCGTCGCGCAGGGCGCATTCCAACTGAAGTGAACCGAGAACTGGTGCAGGTGTTACGAACGATCAAAATTCCCGGCGTGCAGATTTTCGTCGAAACGGTCAAAGAACATCGTTTTGTTTTCGTGATGCGTGGTGCGGGCTTGGGCGATGCACTCACCGAAACAGACCCACAACGTCTCGGTGTGCCGCCGCTGCCTGTCAAAGCGCTGGATGCTAAATCGCGTAAAGCCGCGAAATTGGTCAACCAATTTGTTGCCCAAGCGCGCAAATTGCTTGCCGATAAACATCCCGCGAACGCGATCTTGTTGCGCGGCTTTGCCAAGTATCCCGCGATTCCGTCATACGAAGAGGTGTTTGGTTTGCGCGCGGCGGCAATTGCGGTGTACCCAATGTATCGTGGGCTAGCCAAGTTGCTGGGGATGACTACACTGAAGGTGGACGGCGAAGCAATCGCTGATGAATTCACCACTCTTGAAAAACATTGGAACGATTTTGACTTTTTCTATGTGCACATCAAGAAAACCGATTCAGCAGGTGAGGACGGTGATTTCGCGCGCAAGGTGCACGTGATCGAAGAAGTGGACGCGCAGATGCCGCGCCTCCTCGCGCTCAACCCCGATGTGGTGATCGTCACAGCGGATCACTCGACGCCCGCGTTGTTGAAATCGCACAGTTGGCATCCTGTGCCGGTGTTGCTGCACAGCAAGTTTGTGCGCGCGGATGGCATTGCCGAATTCGGCGAACGCGCGTGTGCGCGTGGAAGTTTGGGACGATTGCGCGCGCAAGAATTGATGCCGATTGCGTTAGCAAACGCGCAACGACTCACCAAGTTTGGCGCGTGAAAACGACGGAGGACGAAAGACGAAGGACGAATGCTTTTCTATCCTTCGTCCTTCGTCTCATTTTTTAGACACGAGGTTGTGCTGAATGATTTTTGATCTACCTTTCACGGTTCTGCTACTGGTCGCGCTTGCACTCACATTCGATTTTTTGAACGGCTTTCACGATAGTTCAAATATCGTGGCAACGATGATTGCCTCGCGCGCAATGAATGGACAGAGGGCACTTGCTATCACTGCGATTGCACACTTTTTCGGTCCATTTCTTTTTGGTGTCGCGGTGGCAACGACGGTAGGACACGAGGTTTTGAACGATGTTGAAATCAAGTTGTCGGTCACAATGTCTGCGCTGGTTGCCGCGATCATTTGGAACTTGATAACGTGGTACTTTGGCATTCCATCGAGTTCTTCGCACGCGCTCATCGGTGGAATGTTGGGTGCGGCGGTACTCGAAAGTGGTTGGGGTGTTGTCAAAATGGCGGGCTTGATCAAAGTGCTGATCGCCCTCACCACATCGCCCATCATCGGTTTGACGGTGGGTTTTATCGTGATGAAGGTTACGCTGTTTTTGGCGCGGCCGTTTCCGCCGAGTATCAACGCGTTTTTCAAACGGAGTCAACTCATCACCGCGCTTGCACTTGCGCTTTCACACGGTACGAACGATGCCCAGAAAACAATGGGTGTGATCACGATGGGTTTGGTTTCGGCGGGAGTGCTCAAAGAATTTCACGTGCCGTTTTGGGTGATTGTGGTCAGCGCGGCGGCGATTGCCTTGGGCACGTGGCTTGGCGGTTGGCGTCTGATCAAAACACTCGGCGGCAAGTTTTTCAAGATTCGTCCGATTCACGGCTTTACCGCGCAGTTTACATCGGCGAGTGTGATCTTGTCCGCGTCATTGCTGGGCGGTCCCGTCAGCACGACTCAAGTCGTCAGTTCGGCGATTATGGGCGTGGGGTCTGCTGAGCGTTTGTCCAAAGTGCGCTGGGGTGTGGCAGGACAAATCGTGACCGCGTGGTTCACGACGATTCCTGCCGCCGCGTTGATGGCGGCAATGGTCGCGCTCGTTTTGCGACAATGGTTCTAAACAGAGAGGTTCGCTTCGGTCAGAAAGATATTTCTCTTTGGCAAAATTCAGTACGGCTGGGCGGTTACCCTGTCTCAAGGTGAGACAGGTTTTTGTTTTGGGGAAAGATATGTCAGTGATTCCTTTATCGGTTCTTTTGCTCATCGCGCTTGCGCTTGTGTTCGATTTCCTGAATGGTTTTCACGACAGTTCAAACATCGTTGCCACGATGATCGCCTCGCGCGCGCTATCGGGGCAACAAGCGTTGACGCTGACAGCGATTGCCGAGTTCATTGGTCCGTTTTTGTTCGGTGTGGCGGTAGCAACCACGCTAGGCAACGAGGTGTTGAATCTTAACATCGTCACAATCTCCGTGACGCTGGCGGCACTTGCAGCAGCAATTGCTTGGAATCTTTTGACGTGGTGGTTGGGCATTCCATCGAGTTCGTCGCACGCGCTTGTGGGGGGCTTGATTGGCGCGGCAATCGTTGAAAATGGTTTCGCGATTGTGAAACTTGCGGGTTTGGGTAAGGTGTTACTCGCGCTGTTGATTTCGCCTCCGCTAGGTTTCGCAGTGGGCTATGGGATGATGAAGTTAGTCTTGTTCCTAGCACGAAATGCCCATCCACGCATCAACGAGTTTTTCAAACGTGCGCAAATCGTGACCGCAGTGACGCTTGCGCTTTCGCATGGCACGAACGATGCGCAGAAAACAATGGGGGTGATCACGATGGGCTTGGTCGCAACGGGGATTCTGCCGACGTTCCAAGTTCCTGTATGGGTGATTGCCGTTAGCGCGGGCGCCATCGCGCTGGGCACCTGGACTGGTGGTTGGCGACTCATTAAGACGCTGGGCGGCAAGTTTTACAAGATTCGCCCCATTCACGGTTTTACCACACAGGTTACTTCGGCGACGGTGATTTTGGGTGCGGCACTGTTGGGCGGTCCTGTCAGCACAACCCAAGTCGTCAGTTCGGCAATTATGGGCGTAGGATCGGCGCAGCGCATCTCACAGGTGCGCTGGGGCGTGGCAGGACAAATCGTGACGGCGTGGTTCACGACGATTCCTGCCGTCGCGTTGATGGCGGCAGGAATCGTCATCGTGTTGAGGATGCTAGGATTTTGAAGAGACCTCACAGGTCGTCAAGACCTGTGAGGTCTGAATTTTACTGCGCCAGAAATTTTACTTCGATGTTGCCAATCAGCAACACATCGCCATCATTCAAAAGCGTGCGCTGATTGGGTGGCAGGCGCTGGCCGCGCAAATAGGTGCCATTCGTCGAGTTCAAGTCTTCGATCATCCAACCACCTTGCCAGACGATCTTGGCATGTTTGCGCGAGACGCCGGCTTCGGATTTGCCTCCAAACGGTGACAAGTCCACGTCCGGTTTCCACGTGCCGCTACTTTCTGCGCGTCCAATGATGGCTTCTTTTTTCAATGGCACATGGATCGTTTGTCCGGCGACGACCAAACGACACGGCGCAAGCGGCACGCCCATTCGTTCAGGCGGTGGTGGAACCGGCGGTGGAGTGGGAGGGTGTTGGCTCTCGGGCAATGTGAGCGATGCGCCGCATTGTGCACAGAACGCCGCGCTGGCATCATTTTCAGCCGTGCAGACTGGACATTTCATCTTTCGCTTCTCCTTTTTGTCTCACGATACCTTTATCTTTGTCTACATAGTACACGATTTTGCATAATCTGTCGAGTGCCTCAGCGTTTACTCCACGGCTGGTGCAAAGTCGGTTGTTGGCGACTCGAAGTCGCCGCGACGACTACCCGAAGCCGACCGCCGTCGGCTAAACCAGCCCGCGTAGGCGGGCTTCGGGTAGTTGTTGCCGTGAATTTATTCGCTTTGCACCAGTCGTGAAGGTCAAGTTTCTAACCCAAATAATCCTTCAACTTGCGACTGCGCAAAGGATGGCGCAACTTGCGCAACGCTTTGGCTTCGATTTGGCGAATGCGTTCGCGCGTCACTTGGAACGCTTGCCCCACTTCTTCCAACGTGCGCGGTTGACCATCGAGTAAACCAAAACGCATCTCCAACACTTGGCGTTCGCGATCGTTCAAGATTTCCAACACATCGCGCATCTGCTCGCGCAACATTTCGCGCGATGCCTGATCCGCAGGACCGAGTACGGATTCGTCTTCGATGAAATCGCCGAGCGATGAATTCTCTTCCTGACCGATCGGCATTTCCAACGACATTGGCTCTTGCGAAATTTTCATAATGCGACGCACCTTGAGCGCGGCACGGCGCAAGTGGCGCGACAACATTGGATCGAGCGGTTCTCCGCGCGCTTGGGCTTCCAGAATCGCGCGCCGTTCTTCCAGCGGAAGCAAATCCATCTCCAAGGCAATTTCTTCAGCCGTCGGCTCGCGTCCCAGTTCTTGCGTCAAGCGCCGCGAGATGCGATTGACCCGATTGATCGTCTCAACCATATGCACGGGGATACGAATCGTGCGCGCTTGATCGGCAATCGCGCGTGTGATGGCTTGGCGAATCCACCACGTAGCGTAAGTCGAAAACTTGAAGCCGCGAGAAGGATCGAATCGCTCGACGGCGCGCAATAAACCGATGTTGCCCTCTTGGATCAAATCGAGCAAATTCATCCCGCGTCCCATATACCGTTTGGCGATGCTTACCACCAAGCGGAGATTGGCTTCGGCAAGTTTACGACGCGCTGCTTCACCCGCCGCGACCAGGGCTTTATAGTGTTGTTTCAGTTTGCCACTCAAATCGGAGCGTTGCAGGGCTTGGCGCGCCAATTCACCTTGCTGTACCGTTTCGGCAAGACGTGATTCCTCTTCGATTGTGAGCAAGGGCACTCGACCAATCTCGCGCAAGTACATTCGCACCGGATCATTCCCCACCTCAAGCGGCACTTCCAAATCTTCTGTGACATCGGTGGGTTCTTCGGCGCGGCGCGAGAGCAGAAGTAATTTGCCGTCCCCTACAATTTTGATGTGCTTTTCTTCCAACAGGCGTTGCAGGTCTGCCATCAAGTCAGGGTCTTGATCAATGTCTGGGAAGACAGCACGCACCTGCTCCCAGGTCAATTTCTTACGCGTGCCGGCTTGACGCACCAGACGATCAAGCGCAACGTCCTGATCTGGAAGTTCAGCCGTGTGTGGCACCTTTTTGAGCGTCGTGGCTAGTTTGAGCAGAGCGGATTTTGGGGATGCGCGAGTATGCGCGGTCTTTTTAGTTGAAACCGATTTTTTCTTGGTAGCCATATGTTCCCTAGAACGCGTACGGTCTCGCTCCCATACGCGCTCCCAAGGCTTTTTGATTTTCTGCAATCCGTTTGAGCAAGAATGCCACGCGTTGGTGTAATTGTTGTTCCTCGAGCGGATCACGCGTTTCATCCTGCTCGCGCAACAAGAGTTCGAGTCGCGTCAACTCTGCCTTGTCGCGCTCGGCGCGCAAGCGCCGCGCGGTCACTTGAATCTCGCGCGCGAGTTCGGGTTCTTTCAGGTCAGGCAGAGCGCGCTCGGCATCGTTCAAGCGTTCGTAGAGCGAGTGCAGTGCTTCGGGCAATATCGCGCGAAACGCGTCGCGATCGAACAAGTCCGCCGATTCGGCAAATTCACGCAGAGCCAGATAGAATGCGCGCGTTTCGCCGTTCGCAAAATCTTCAGGTTCCAGAAAATTCACGCGCGCCAAATGTTCGGGTGTGTGCAACGCCAGCGTCAAAAAATATTCCTCGCGCTTGGAAGCAGGCGGCGGCGTTACACGCGCCATATCTTCATCTGAACGAATCACGATCTTTGACTTGGGCTGAGCGATTTGCTGAGCAATCGTAGATTCTGGCACCTGCACCAAGCGCGCAAGTTTTTGCGTGTAATGTGTGCGCTTGACCTCGTCACCGATTTCACGAATAATCGGCGCAAGGCGTTGCACGGCGAGAGATTTATCGCGCGCGTTCTGCAAATTCAGGTCTTGTGTAAACGTGCGGAAAAAGAAATCCACCAACGGTTCGGGTTGGGCGGTCAAGGCGCGCCACTGTTCGGGATCGTCGTGAATCAACTCATCGGGGTCTTTGCCCGCCGGCAACGGGATCACAAACAATTCGGCTGCCAATCGCTCTTCAAAACCGATTAGCCCTGCGCCCAGTGGCACTGGCACAGTTTTGCGTGCGAGTGCCTCGCGCGCCATTTCCAAGCCGCGTAACGTCGCCGCCTCACCTGCCGCATCAGGATCGAGCGCGAACGCGTATCGCTTGGTAAGATGTTTGAGCAAGCCGAGTTGTTTTTCAGTGAGCGCAGTACCCAACGACGCGACGACGTTACAAAACCCGGCTTGGTGCGCGCCGATCACGTCCATATACCCTTCGACGATCACCGCGAGGTTTTGCTGACGAATCGCCTCCTTCGCCAAATCGAGTCCATACAAAGTTGCGCTCTTATCGAAGAGTGGCGTTTGCGGCGAGTTGAGATACTTGGGTTCGTCGTCGGTGAGCGTGCGCGCGCCAAAGCCAATCACGTGTCCGTTGCGATCGCGAATCGGAAACATTAGGCGTCCGCGAAAACGATCATAGTGACCGCCCCCACTTTCGCGCGCGATGACGAGTCCTGCCGCTTCGATGTCGCGCACGCTAAAACCCTTGCCCACCAGAAACGATTTCATCGCCTCCCATTCGTCGAGCGCGTAACCGAGTTGAAAACGCGCGGCAGTATCGGGAGTGACAAAGCGTTTGGCAAGGTACTCGCGCGCGTGTTGCGCGGCAGGATGATTTTTGAGGAGATAATGGTAATGTGCGGAGGCAGTCGCCAAAATTTCGCGCAGGCGCGCGCGTTCGACATCTTCGCCAGGAGTGGTGCGTACGAGTTCCACACCCGCGCGTTGCGCCAAGCGACGCAATGCCTCGCCAAAGTCAATGTTCTCCTTCTTCATCAAGAAGGTGAACACATCGCCGCCAGTATGGCACGCGCCAAAACAGTACCACCGCCCTTCGTCAGGATACACAACAAACGATGGAGTCTTTTCGTTGTGGAATGGACAGAGCGCCTTCCAATTGCGCCCGGCTTTTTTTAAGGTCACATATTGTCCGATGACATCAAGAATATCAATTTTGGCTTTGACGTCATCTACTACCGACATTGCGATTCCTCAAAACAACTATTGCCAGAGTTTTTTCGCTGTGTGCCCTGTGTTCTCTATGGCACAAAAAAATAAAAACTGCCGCGCGCGTGCGCGGCAGTATATTGTCACAACTTGATGAGAATGTCAAATGCCCAAGTTCTTTGAAATTATTTCGTTCCAAAGAACACGAGAAAAATTCGTGAATCTTCACAACGAACGAATCTCTTGCGTCATAAAACGAATGTAAGCAATCGCAAAGCAAACAGCGGTGAGTGCCACTAGTCCCGTCACTTGGGGCCAGAGAAGCACCAGACTCTCGTGCAGTGGTAACGGATTCGGCAACATTCCAATCAAATCGCGCACGAGAATCGGACCGAGTGTGCGCACCTTAGGCATCAAGAGCGCGACTGTCGCTTCTTGGAACAAGGTGCTCGGTGCAAGACGCGCCAGATTCTGCCGCCACGCTTCCCATTCCAGCATCGCTTGCGGATCGAAGAGCATATCCACCGTGACGAACATATTCGCGAGCGCGTCGGTAATCATCGTCACAAAGAAGGTGAAGAAAATCCACGCGGCGATGCCTGCAAGCGCGGCGGTGGTCGTCTGTCGAAACAGCACCGAGAACATCGTCGCGAGCGCGACCCAAAAGCCCACGTAGAGAATGCAAACGATGAGAAAGCCAAGCACACGCCCCAACTCTTCGGGCGAAGGTAAGACGGCGATGATGAGAATGCCGAGCGCGGAAACGATGACGAAAATGCTTGCCAGCATAATCGCAACGGTGACAAGCGCGGCAAGAAACTTGCCGTTGATGACCGCATCGCGATAAATCGGTTGCGCGAGCAAACGACTGAGCGTACCGCGATTTTGCTCACCGTTGATCGTATCGAACGCGAGCGCGAGTCCTACGAGCGGACCCAAGAACGAGATGAACGTGATAAAGGTCGGCAAGGGACCGCTGGCAGTAGTGAACAGAAGCAAGAACGCGTTCTTGGCATCCGAGATTTCCGCGCGAATGGACTGCGCCGCCACATACACCGATGACAAACCTGCCAGACAAATCAAAATAGCAAGGATGATGAAACGACGACTACCGAGATGATCAGCAAGTTCTTTGCGATACACTGCTAACAAACCGTGCATAGCGTCACCTCCCAGTGGTTATTCGCGAAAGGACGCGAAAGAGCGCGAAAGGACGCGAAAGGACGCGAAAGGGCGCGAAACGTAGAGCGACCCTATGTGGTCGCATACACAGGGCAACGTTTGGCAATCTGCGTCAACGAAATGTGCAACGAATAAATGAATTGTGCCACCCATTCGTTTATTCGTTGTGTATTCGTTGAGGCAGTCTAGTTCTGAAAGTACTTGAGGTAAATTTCCTCCAACCCGTAATCACGTTCGCGCAGGTGATAGAGCGACCAACCGCGCGACGCAATGGCGCGCGCGATTTCAGGACGCACCTCGCTCGTCGCGCGCACAAGCCAATATGCCGTATCCTGTTCCACGCTCACCACGCCCTTGATTTGCTTGAGGACGTTCACCAGTTCTTCACCGCGCGGTTCAGCGTACACTTCGAGCGTACGCATTCCACCCGCTAGTTGCTCGGCGAGTTGCGCGATCGTCCCCTGCGCGATCATCTTGCCCTTGACAAAGATGCCGACGCGCGTGCAGATGCGTTGCACTTGTTGCAATTGATGCGACGACAAAAGCACCGTGAGATTTTCTTCGCGCGTCATTGCCAAAATCAAATCGAGGAGTTGATTGACCGCTTCGGGGTCCAAGCCCAATGTTGGTTCATCGAGCACGACGACGCGCGGTTTCTTGACTAGCACATCGGCAATGCCGAGACGTTGACGCATCCCGTGCGAAAATTCGCGCACGGGTCTATCGGCCACATCGGCCAGCCCCACGCGTTCGAGTGCGTAGGCGATGCGTCGTTTGGCTTCGGCAAGTGGTAGCGCGTTCAGGTCAGCGGTGTATTGCAAATTTTCGCGCGCCGATAAATCATCGTACATCGCCACGTGTTCAGGGAGATAACCGACCACGCGCTTGACCTCGATCGGTTGGCGCACCGGGTCATAGCCGAGCACGCGCACCGTACCCGATGTTGGTTCAGTGAGACCCATCAGCATCAAAATCGTCGTTGTTTTGCCCGCGCCGTTGGGACCGAGCAAGCCAAAGATTTCACCTTGCTCGATGCGCAAGTTCAACTGATCCACTGCCACGAGATTGCCATAGCGTTTGGTCAAGTCGCGCGTTTCGATGATGGTAGTGGTATCCGTGTTGGGCGTGGGTGATGATTGCTTCGATTGATTCGACATCGTCAACACCTCCCTCACCCCACTTGCCGATGTGCTCCCCTTCGGCATTGCGAAGGAGAGGACATCGGCGACTGGGGAACGCGCGCGATTAACGACGACTAAAGCGCGCAAAGACAAAGGCGAGCCCCAGCACCACCAGGGCGATGGCACCGACGGCTGCCAAGCCCCAGGTTGTGGGTGTTTCGACGGTCACGCGAATCTCTTTGCTCTCCGATGCTTGATTGCCCGACGCGCTGATGGTCACCATATAATCGCCCGCGAGCGCGCGATTCGATGGTTTGATCGTCGCATTCACTTCTTTGGTTTCGCCAACGGCTAACGTATCGAGTTTGTCAGGATCGAAGGTGACTTCCCAGCCATCGGGTTTGAAGGACGAGAAGGTGACGTTTTGCAACGGTGCTGTGCCGGTGTTGCGTAGCACCAGCGTCATCTTGCTCGGCGAATCCACGCTGACGCGCGTGTTCAGTTGTCCTGTGGCGGTGTTCAAACTGAGCGACGGTGTGCCGACAATCGTAATCGTGAGTGGCACTTCGACGCGATCATTGTCCGCAATCGCGCGCACGACGAATTTGTAATCGCCGGCTTCCACACGACGCGGTGCCGTAATGTCTACGTTAATTGTTTGCGATGCGCCACCCTTCAGAGGTAGCGACGAAATTTGGCGCGATTCGTACCCTGGACGGAAAACGATTTCCCAATCCTTGGGTGAAGTCGCTTCAAAGTTCACCGTGCGTTCGTTGTCGGCTTGATTTGCCAAGTCAAAGCGGAAGTTGAATGTGTTGCCCGGTTGTCCGCGTACACTCGGATAATCGGTGGTGAATTTCAAGCCGCCTTTGCCTGTCTTTTCCCTCACCACCACAACGAGTTTCAAATCCCTAAGTTGCACGCGGTCTTGGTTGGTGGCTTTGACCGTGAAGGTGTACTCACCCGCGGTCACATTTTCGGGTGGCTTGACTTGCAATTCAAACGAAAGCGACTTGTCAGGTTCGACCATCACGCGGCGTACGGTGTAGCCGCTTTTGCGGAATGTGGTTTCCCAGTTGGCAGGACCTTCCACTTTGAGTTCGATGTCTTGCCATGTGTTAGTCTTGTTGGACAGTTCAAGGTCGAAAGACACCGATAGGCCCTTGTCCTGCACGACGGTTGGATACGCTGTCCACAAGACGACGTTGGGACTCTGGGCTGAAACAGATGCAGGGAGCGAAATGACTAGAGCCGAAAACAGAAGAGTCAACAGCAAACGTTTCATCTTTCACCTCCGCGAATTTATGGCGCTGACGGGCGCACGCGCTTTGCGCACTAGGGTATTTTGGCGGTTTGCATTAGACGAAAATTAACGTTGTGCTAGAAATATGCTAGAATTTTGCACAGTTGCCAAATTTTGCCGCTATCGGGTTAGTGTGCAATATTGCACTGATGAACAGGCGGCTTTGGATGATCGCAGCAGCGGCTTGGTCGCCAACCACCAACGTTGCACCGACCCTGACAAATATTTCTGCGTCACTCAGACGTAATTCACTTCGCTCTTGAGTAGAAAACGGTAAATGGCTTGTTCAGACCTCACAGGTCTCGGAGACCTGTGAGGTCTGGAAACCTATTTCTACCCAAGAGCGATTCACTTCGGCGTAACAGCATCAGTGGGCGGCTCAAGAGTGCACACCGAGGCGGGATACTTCAATCAACGACGGATGGAATATTTGGAGATACGTGAAGAAGGTTTTCCGATTGGGAGGGGAATGGTGGAAAGTGGCAGGAAACAATTTGGTGCGCGTTTGGACGGGTGAGGCATCGCTAAAGTCGTGAGATAGTTGAGCGAGTAATTCCGGTCCGTGTCGCCATGATGTGGGTGGCAAAGCCACCCACATCAACATCAATTTTGCACGACGATTTGTTGCGGTGTGGTCACGTAGATTACTGGGTCACCTTGATACCATTCGATTTTGCCTGTCACTTGAATTGTTTGACCGACATGATAAAGTTTCTCCGGCGCCGTTGCGAAATTCTGCCACGCTGATTGACGGATGAGTACTTTGAAACTACCTTGATGCGGATTTGAAAAACCCAACAACACTTGTTTGCCGTTGTTGAACACATAGCGCAGTGTGCCGGTAACGGTTGTATGATGTCCTGCCCACGCGCGCGCTTGGGTGTGTGGAATGACAGCGGGCGGTTGTGCCGCCGCGACGCGCGCAGAGGGCGTGGAGAGTGTTACAACTGTGTTTGTTGGTGGTTGCGGATTACCACTCGTGAGCGCGACGATTGCGCCATCGCAACTGCGAAAGTACACGTTGTTGTTGCTCACGATCCAAAGAGCGTACTCGTTCCAGTACTGATTGTATACCTCACCTTGATTGTAGTAGATGTAAAAGCCGAAATCGTACACGCGCGTATTTTCGAGATTACTCGCGCAATAATGCGACGCGCTGAATGCGCAAGCACTGTTGTCTTGCGATGTGACAATCGAAGCGAGACGTTGTGTGGTGATTTTGTTGGTGAAACTGCCGCGTGCATCGGAACGATCAAGAATTCGCGCGGCAAAGCCGACTTCCCAGTGTCCGCCGAAGAGATAATCGCCTGCCATTGACACATTGGGTTGCTCATCGGTCAAGAGGAACGGATCGGGGCTACCTGGTGGATAGTCAAAGTAGATGAAACGCACATCGCCGCCTTGCAAGCCATTAACGGTTGTGTTATCGAGTACCATTTCGCCAAAGTGCGAGTCCCAGCGCGCATCGTACGCGTGGCGCGCGCGAATAATCGTGTACACAATGTCCTTGCCGTTGGCAAGTCGTTTGACGACAGGTTGTGGTCCCATTGGCATATACTCGTGATCACCATAGCCACCGTGTCCCACATTCGCAATAAACGGAACATTGCCGTTGTCCAAGTTGAGTACGAACAACGCTTGATCGCCCGGATTTTGGGTGAGTAACTGGCGCATTCCGCTGTTCGTTTGGGGCCAGTCGCGCCACATTGTTTGCCAATCGAGGCGCACTTTGATTAGCACGTATCCTGCATTCTCAGCGATGACGGGCCAGCCGTAGCGAAATTCGGTGGGGTCAGTAAAGTTGCGACTCGAATGCACAGGGCGCACGCGCCAACGTTGTGTGCCGTTCGTGTTGTTGATCGCGTGCACATACAAATCGGGTTCAGTGGCGATGATGACCGTGTTGCGTGATGGTGAGTAGGCAGGCGGAACAGCCACCGTCGCGCCCGCGTTGTATGTCCACAGTGGTTGCATCGTTTGCTTGTTCACGGCGAACACCGCGTTGCCCATCGAGAACAAGACGCGGTCGCTGATGACCGCAGGGGGCAATGGCAAGTTGCTCGTTTGCCCTGAATCGAATTGCGCGAGAATCGCGCCAGTCTGCGCGTTCAGTTTGTACAGTCTGCCATTCGCAGAGACAACGAACACCGCTTGCGTATCGTGATCGTAGGCAACGGTGGAACGCACATCGCCAATGTTGTTGCGTTGCCATAGTGGTTGTCCTGTGTCTTCCGCAAGCGCAAAGACACCATCCACACCCGCCGCGACGTACACGCGTCCACCACCTGTGACCGGTTGCACATTGCGCGGCAGTGAGCCACCTGTGGTGACTTTGCCGATGCCACCACTCGCGTTAGGACCATTCCACACCCACCGCCAGCGCCAAGGATACGGCACGACTTGTGACGTGTAACCCGTGCGTTGTGCGTCGTGCGCGTGTTGACTCCATTCAGCGGAAGAAGATGGAGACGTTGTTGGAGTGGGCGTGCG
>JAOACU010000281.1:0-3576 GCA_026417715.1 Anaerolineae bacterium
GTCTGGGTCGAGGGGCGTTTTTGTTTGGGATGTTTGCCACAGAGAAATCGTTGTTTCCTCTGTGTTCCCTGTGTTCCCTGTGGCTGAAATCGAGCACGACTTGAACACACTCATTCGCGTCGAGAATTTGCATCACACCTACGCGAGCACACCACCCATCGAAGCGTTGCGCGGGATTGACTTGACGATTCGCGCGGGCGAGTATGTCGTCATCGTCGGCGCGAATGGATCGGGCAAGTCCACACTCGCGCGACATTTGAACGCGCTGTTGTTGCCGACGCGCGGCGACGTGTGGATTGATCGTTACAACACGCGCGACTCGAGCGCGCGTCGCGCGATTCGCGCCATTGTGCAAATGGTCTTTCAACATCCCGATTCGCAACTCGTCGCCACGATGGTCGAAGAGGACGTGGCGTTTGGACCCGAAAATTTTGGCGTGCCTGAAGCCGAACTTCCCGAACGTGTGCGCGTCGCGCTAGAAACCGTCGGAATGTGGGCACATCGTCAGCGCGCGCCGCATCTTCTTTCCGCCGGGCAAAAGCAACGCGTCGCGATCGCTGGCGCGCTGGCGGTGCGCCCGCGCGTCCTCGTGCTCGATGAAGCAACCTCGATGCTCGATCCCGCTGGACGCGCGGCAGTGCTCACGATTCTGCGCGCATTGCATCAACGCGGCACCACGATCATCGCTATCACGCACGAGATGGACGAAGCCACGCACGCGGATCGCGTGTTGGTGATGGACGCGGGACGAATCGTGATGGACGGCACGCCGCGTCAAGTGTTCGCGCGCGACGATCAACTGCGCGCGTGCGGACTCGATGTGCCGCCCATCGTCGAGGTGTCGCGACGTTTGGGCTTGCCGGTGTGTCTCACGTCCGAAGAACTCACTGCCGCGCTGCGCGAGCGCGTGCCGCATGTCATTGCGCGCAAAGCACTCTCCGATTCGCAATCGAGGATTGCTCCGGGACAAACAGCGTCCATCGCAATGACACCTTCGCACGAAATCATCATCCAAGTCGAAAATCTTTCCCACGCGTACTTGCGCGGGTTACCACTCGAATCGCGCGCGTTGGAGAATGTGGATTTCGATGTTGCGCGTGGTGAGACGATGGGACTGGTTGGTGCGACGGGTTCAGGCAAATCAACGTTGATGCAGCACCTCAACGGCTTGTTGCGTCCGCAGGATGGACGCGTGCGCGTTGCGTCGTACGATTTGAGCAATCCAACAACCGATGTGCGCGCGGTGCGTCGCTTGGTCGGTTTGGTCTTTCAGCAACCCGAAGATCAACTCTTTGCGCAATTCGTCGGCGATGATGTTGCGTTCGCGCCGCGTCAATTCGGGCTGGATGCCGATGCGGTGCGCGAACGCGTGCGCTGGGCGATGCAAATGGTCGGCTTGGATTTCGATGCGTTCAAGGATCGTTTGACGATGACGCTTTCGGGTGGCGAACGGCGACGCGTCGCGCTTGCGGGTGTGTTGGCGATGCGTCCGCACATTCTCGTCGCCGATGAGCCGACGGCGGGACTCGATCCGCGCGCGCGTGCGCAAACGCTCGACATCTTTCGACGCTTGCGCGCGGAAGGCACAACGTTGGTCATTGCGTCGCATCGGATGGACGATGTCGCGGCGTTGTGTCAGCGCGTCACCGTGTTGAACGATGGGCACGTTCTCGCGCGCGGCACGACGCGCGACATTTTCACGCGCGCTGATGTGCTCCGCACAAGCGGACTCGATGTGCCACCGATTGCGCGCATCGCCGAGGCGTTGCGCGCGCACGGATGGCACATCCCGCCAGATGTGTTGGGCGCGGATGAATTGGTGGCGGCGTTGGACGTAGGGGCGAATCACCGATTCGCCCACGCGGACGTGAAGGGCGTGTGACGATGGAAGAATTCGAGTTGTTGCGCTACGTCACTATCGGGCAGTACTTGCCCACGAATTCGATCATTCATCGGCTCGATCCGCGCGTCAAACTTGTCGCGTTGGGTGTGTTGGCGCTCGTCATCGTCGCGCAAACATCGGCGCTGGGAAGTGTGCTCGGACTCGGCATCACGCTCGCGCTCGTTGTGCTTGCGCGCGTGGATGTGCGCGTGGCGTTGCGCGGACTCGCACCCAGCGCGCCGATCTTGGCGTTCCTTGCACTCTTACAACTCGGCTTTGGCTGGGGCGCGCGCACGTCGGGGTGTGTGACGCTGTGGAGTTGGGAAATCGTCAACGTGACGACGTGTTCGGTCGAAGCAGTTGTCGCGCTCCTCGCGCGTTTGATCGCGCTGGTGTTGCTGACGAGTCTCCTCACGTTCACGAGCACCTTGAGCGAACTTGCGCGCGGAATCGAGTGGTTGTTGCGTCCGTTCCAACGCATCGGTGTTCCCGCCGATGAACTCGCGATGGTATTCACAATCGCATTGCGCTTTGTGCCGACGCTCGCGCTGGAGATGGAAAAGTTGCTCAAAGCGCNGGCGGCGCGCGGCGCGAACATTCACGCAGGCACAAATCCGATTGCGCGCACGCGCCAGTTCTTGCCGATTCTCGTGCCGTTGTTCATCAACACTTTGCGTCGTAGCGAAGACCTTGCGGCGGCGATGGAAGCGCGCGGTTACATCGGCGGCGCGGGACGCACGCACTATGTTCGCTTGCATTGGCAAAGCGCGGACACACTCGCGTTGGTGGTGGTGATGTTGTTAGCAGTGGGCTTGGTCGTGGTTAGGTAAGACGACGGAAGACGAAGGACGGAGGACGGAAGCGAAGGACGGAGGACGAAAGACGGAGGCTTGCCCTGAGCGAAGCGAAGGGACGGAGGACGGAGACAAAAAAATGAGTGACGGCGGTCGGCGGTCGTCCGTCGGCGGTCGTCACAAAGGAGGGAAAAAATGAAACTCACAGTTCGTCAAATCGTAGTAGCAGGATTGATGGGCGCGATTGCTATCCTGCTCGGTGTCACGCGGCTCGGCTTCATCGGACCTTTCCCGCCGTTGCTCCCGGTCAGCGCGACGATTATGCACTTGCCGGCGATTATCGGTGGCGTGTTGGAAGGTCCGCTCGTCGGGCTGATCATCGGCTTGATTTTTGGTGTGTTCAGTTGGTTGCAAGCACCGACTGAACAACCGCCGGTCAACTTGTGGTTCAGCAACCCACTCGTTTCGATTCTGCCGCGCTTGTTCATCGGTGTTACCTCGGCGTACGCGTATCGCGCGTTGAGCAAGGCGAACGAAATCGTCGCGCTTGCGGTTGCCGCGATTGTGGGTACGCTGACCAACACGATTCTTGTCGTGGGAATGCTCATCGTGCTGGGTTATGTGCCCGCGCTCGTTATCATTCCCGCCGTGCTTCCGAATGTGATTGCCGAACTCATCGTCGCGGTGATTATCGTTGTAGCAGTCGTTGCGGCGTGGAAGGGCATTGCCGTTCGCGGCAAGGGATCATCGGTGTAGATACGACCGCTGACCGCAGACCGCCGACAGCCGAATGGGTAGTGCTACAAAAGTAATGCTGGTAAGGCACTTTGTCACGCTGAGCGCAGCGAAGCGTCTCGCAAAGTCCTTTGAGAGATTCTTCGGCTGTCTCTTATACACATC
>JAOACU010000281.1:3586-3966 GCA_026417715.1 Anaerolineae bacterium
CGTCGGCGGTCGGCGGTCACAAGGAGGGATGATGCTACTCTGCATTGACATCGGCAACACCAACATCAAACTCGGTTTGTTCGAGGGCGAGAAAATTCGCGCGCATTGGCGCATCTCTACCGAACGCACGCGCCTTGCGGACGAGTACGCGATGCTCTTGCTCGATTTGTTTCGTGCCGAGCAAATTCCTCTGAATGTGGTGAGCGGCGTTGCACTGTCATCGGTCGTACCACCATTGACACCTGAATTCGTCGAATTGTCGAAACGCTATCTCAAGCAAACACCGCTCGTCGTTGGTCCTGGTGTGAAAACCGGAATGAACATTCGCACGGATCATCCCGCTGAGGTGGGTTCGGATTTGATTGTGCACGCGGTTGCCG
>JAOACU010000282.1 GCA_026417715.1 Anaerolineae bacterium
TGATCCTGCAACACAACGAGGAGCGGCTCAACCGCCTGCACGTCACCGATTTTCCCCAGCGCGTCTGCCGCGCGCAAGCGCACCATTGCGTCTTCATCCCGCAGTGCAACGAGGAGCGCCTCCACCGCTCGCGCATCGCCGATTTTCACCAGCGCGTCTGCCGCGCGCAAGCGCACCATTGCGTCTTCATCCCGCAATGCGACGAGAAGCGGCTCCACCGCCTGCACATCGCCGATTTCTCCCAGCGCGCCTACCGCGCTCGTGTGCACGCTTGTGTCTTCATCCCGCAGTGCGACGAGGAGCGCCTCCACCGCCCGCACATCACCGATTTTCCCTAGCGCGTCTGCCGCGCTTGCGCGCACCAATCTGCTTTCATCCCGCAGGGCGACGAGGAGCGGCTCCACCGCTCGCACATCGCCGATGCGCCCCAGCGCGTCCGCCGCACGCCCGCGCACGTCGGCGTTTTCATCCCGCAGTGCGACGAGGAGCGGCTCTACCGCCCGCACATCGCCGATTTCTCCCAGCGCGTATGCCGCGCGCTCGCGCACGTTTGCGTCTTCATCCCGCAGCGCGGCGATAAGCAGAGGAACGGCTTGCTGGGTCACTGGGCTACCGCGCGCGTTCGACAAAACATCGAGAATGCGGTCGCGCAGTGGCTCGAATCGTCCACGTGGATCGCGTCCAAGGTAAATCGCTACGGCTTGTTGAACTGCGTTGTTGCACAGTTGCGCGTCCACGCTGGCGCAATCGCCCATCGCTTGCAGGGCAAGGAGAAGATCGCGGCACAAAATCTCTTCGTACGGACTGTGCGCATCCAGAATCGCCGTGCGGATGACCTCGCTGGCAAAATCAGGAAACGCATCGCTGAGGTAGGCAATCCCCAAGAGAATCGGCTCGTTCCAGCGTGGATCGTGGAGATGTGCGCGGATGCGCGCGGCGGCTTGAGTCGGCTGGCGCACAAGTTCGCGCGCGCAAAAATATTCCTCGAACGTGAGATGCAAAAAGCCATAGCGACGTGGTGCGCGCTCGGTGAGGATGCCTGTGTGTTCGCGCACGCGACGCAGAAAATCGTCCACCGCATCCTGAATGGCGGCATCGTCGGGCGCGGCGTGGCGTTGCGCGGCAAGTGTCTGCGCCAGTTGCACGCGCACTTCGTCTTCGCTGGCAACGCCCGTTGGTTTGTTTTCGTGCAACCACAGCGCAAGTGGACCCAAAAGGCGCAACGCCTCACCTTCCTTGACGACGTGTTCGCTCGGAATGCCGCGCGCCAGTTCCCAATCTTCGAGGAGCGTCTTGGTCGCGAGTTGATACAGTTCGATGCGCCGACTCGGCAGGCGCGCGCCTGTGCGATGAATCAGCGCGAGGATGGTGAGCAAGAGCGGATTTTCGGTAAGGCGTCGTACGCCGATGTGTTTCCTCACCGCGTCAAGAATGCCATCCTGTTCGATTTTGGCGCGGCGCGCGATTTCCGCTTCGGGCGCGTCGGGTGTTTGCGCGCGTTCGACGGCGGGACACCAGCGCGCCAAAAATTTTTCGATTTCCGATTCGTCCATCGGCGCGAGGGTGAAATGGACGAACTCACCACCAAGCGGCGCGCTACGATACCCTGCGATGCGCGACGTAACGACAAAGCGATTGCCTTGCCGCGCGTACGCCGCGACGAATCGTTCAATCTGTGTGGCGATACTCGCGCGATCACCCGCGTCCACGATTTCATCCAACCCATCGAGCAAGACGAGCGCGTGTCCGCGCGCGAGCGCGTCGTCAAAGATGCGCGCAAGCGCGTCGCGCGGCGCGGGCACATCACAAAACGCATCGGGCAGAAATTCGCGCAACGAGAGAGTGCGCTGTCGTGCAAACGCGTCGGCATAATCGGCGATGCGTACAAAGATGGGGAGGCGCGCGGTGCCGTAATCGTTGCCGTCGTGGTCGTGGATGTGAAGCGAGTTCGGAGTTGCGAGTGGCGAGTCCGGAGTTGCGAGTGGCGAGTTGGGAGTTGCGAGTGGCGAGTTGGGAGTTGTGAATTCGCCACTCCGAACTCGCAATTCGCTATCTCGACATCCGCGCGCGAACAACAACGCCAAATACCGCAACAACGTCGTCTTGCCTGCACCGGGTTCACCGAGAAAAATGACGCGCGCGTGTTCGCGAATCGCTTGCGCCAACGAGACGCGTTCAATGCGCGTGCGCTCGAACTCGCGCCGCGTCCACTGTTCCACCAACCACGCGTCTTCCCCACGACCACCGACCACTGACTGCTGACCGCCGCTCATAAATTCCGAGACATCGGCGGTCTGCCGTCGGCGGTCGGCGGTCAGTACTTCACGCTCGGCGCGCAACGACACGAACACATCATCCAACTTTAACGACACATTGCGCGCGGTCTGCATAATGCCGCGCGGAAACACATAGGTGTTGGTGTCAATCAGCCATTGCAAATAATTGCGTAGCGCGTCTTGCAATTGTTGCGACGTGAACTCTTGTGGATTCAGCGCGCGCTCGGTCAACCACGCCTGAATGTCCTTTTGCACTTGGGTTTCCAACTCGATGACGGTGCGGAAAGGAAAGTACTTGACACCGCGTTGCGGATCGCTGATTTCAGCAAGGAGGCGTTCCAATTCAGCATCGCGGCGCGCGGATTCTTTGATGTACACAAAGCAAGGTTTCCCCAACTCGCGCGCCAAGCGATACTCTTCTTCGGTTGCCGCGCTATATGCGTTCCAAAAAATGCCAACGTACACATCCGCCGCGCGCACACCGGCGAGGTAAGTGGTTTGCGCGGAGGTAGGACGCGCACCCATATCGTCGAACAAAATCGGCTCGCAGTCGCGCGCAAGGAGCGCGCGTTTGACTATCGCGCGCTCGTCGTCGAGTTCACCCATTTTGGAACTGATGAACACGCGGAGGCAGGTCATTTTTGCTCTCTATCGGGCGACTCAAGTCGCTGCCACAACTACCCCAAGCCGCCCTTCGGCGGCTGGTTTAAGCCCGCGTCGGCGGGCTTGGGGTTTTTGTTGCAGTGAATTCATTCGCCCTGCTACTTCATTTCTCAACTCGCCACGCGGCGTAGGCAAGGGCTTGGCGAATGTCATCTTCTTCCAAGTACGGGTACGCTTTGAGGATGTCTGCCGTAGAATATCCCGCCGCGACCAAACCGACGATAGTGCCTACCGTAACGCGCATCCCGCGAATACACGGCTTGCCTCCCATCACATTCGGATCGAACGTGATTCGACTCAAACGTTCCATAACTCCCTCCGTCCTCCGTCTTTCGTCTTCCGTCCTCCGTCTTTTGGTCCTCCGTCATCCGTCCTTCGTCCTGATATACCCCAACTCTTCCAACTTGGCGATCACCTTTGCCGCGCTCTCTTCGGGCGTCTCCTTGTCGCTCTCGATGATTACTTCGGGATTGAGCGGTGGTTCGTACGGGTCATCAATCCCGGTAAAATTTTTGATTTCGCCGGCGAGGGCTTTTTTGTACAACCCCTTGACATCGCGCGCCATCAGCACCTCGATTGGGGCTTGGCAGTACACCTCGACGAAACGCCCGCCGACGCGCGCGCGATTCTCGTCGCGAATCGCGCGGTATGGCGAAATCGCAGCGGCGATGGCAATCACATCGTTGCGCGTCAGCAATTCGCACACAAAGCCGATGCGCCGAATGTTCGTGTCGCGATCCTCCTTGCTAAAACCAAGTCCTTTCGACAAATTCTCGCGCACCACATCGCCATCCAGCACTTCGACTTTGTAGCCGCGCGCGCGCAACTCTTTTTCCACAAGGCGCGAGACCGTCGTCTTCCCCGCGCCCGATAGTCCTGTGAACCAAATAGTGAATCCGGTAGTCAATGTTCCTCTCCGTAGTGAGTTTCTGGTTTCAGGTTACAGGTTTCAGAGTACTTTTGCGATTGAACAAGGTATGCCGAGCAATGTACCACATCGTAAGGA
>JAOACU010000283.1 GCA_026417715.1 Anaerolineae bacterium
ACCATATACACACCCGCAGTGACCATCGTTGCGGCGTGGATGAGCGCGCTGACCGGCGTGGGACCTTCCATCGCATCGGGCAACCAGACGTAGAGTGGAATTTGCGCGGATTTGCCAATCGCACCGGCGAACAGTAGGAGAGTGATGATAGTGATCAGTGAAGAGTCAACGAGTTTGGCGTTTGTGAACACGCGCGCAAAATCGAGCGTGCCGAAGGTAACGAAAATCAGAATCACGCCGAGACCGAATCCAAAATCGCCGATGCGCGTGGTGACGAATGCCTTTTTGCCTGCGCGCGCCGCTTCGGGTTTGTGAAACCAGAATGCGATGAGCAAATACGAACACAACCCGACCAGTTCCCAGCCGACATACATCAGCAAATAGTTGTTGGCGAGCACCAGCATCAGCATCGAGAACACGAACAGGTTGAGGTACGTAAAGAATCGTCCATAGCCGTCGTCGTGTTCCATATAGCCGATGGAATAGACGTGAATGAGAAAGCCGACGCCGGTGACAACAAGGAGCATCAGTGCGGAGAGTGGATCGAGGAGGAACGCGACATCCATTTGAAAATCGGCAACGGGTATCCACGTAAACAAGGATACGTTGATGACACGATGATGTTCGTCTGCGCTTTGCATCGCGAGGAACGCGAGGAGCGATACAACGAACGATGCACCAACCGTGCCACACGCAATCACGCTGACCAACCCGCGTGACATCTTGCGCGAAAAGATGGCATTGATGATTGCACCGGCAAGTGGAAGCGTAGGAATGAGCCAGAGGTAGTCAATCAAGGTGATGATTCCTCACGTTGAGTTGTGATAAATCGTAGATGGATTGTTATGCCGTCATTGTAACTTTCTTGCGGAGAATCAAATCGGCAACAGGTACAGCCCGCAATTCCAAGCGTGATAGATCAATGAACTTGCTGGCGTCTTCGATTTCGATGCCAAGAACTCGATTGTTTGCGTCAAAGTCGAGCACAACTCCTGGGGCGATTTCTTCGGATTCGATGCTTACTCCATCAGCAAGTTTGATATACAGCATATCACTCTCTGGATAATATTCAAATAGCATCGCTCTCTCTCCTAGGGTTTGAAACGGCGGTCGAAAAACGCATTATGCACTGTTTCACCATCCGATTCGGTCACAACCCGCAAATATTTTCCGACTTTTGAAATGAGTGCCCAATGTCGAATGCGTCCATTGGCTTGAACTACCGTGCGAACAGAATTCCTCAGCACATACTCAATCCATTCTGTTTTGATGTCAGGACGACGAACCATAACGCTAGTTCTGAAATACTCCGTTGTTTTCATCACTCACCTTAAATAGTGCATAGCCCAGCAGATTTCATCCACAGATCACTCACATCTATTGTTACCTCTTGTTCACGCGTTCAACCCCACCCTAAACTTGCACACCTCATCCCCTTTGGCACGACACGAAATCTCTTGCACCTGAAAATCGTCACTGTCCAGTGCCCACGCGACGATGCCATGAACAAAACCTGCAACTGCATAGCACACAGGCGCATCGTTGGTCCAACCTTTGCAGTACGCGCAATTCCACGCCTCGTAGTACAAGTACTGCGCGTCTTCGGAAATGGTTACGTGGGTATCCAGTTGTTCATTGACCGCTTTTGCCGCTGTATCGAGCGCAAGTTTCGCCTTGTTACGACGCGGCAACAGTTTCATTGCAAGTTTCGCGGCATTCGCAACTGCCGCATTTTCTTGCAAACCAAATTTTGCCTGCCCACGTCCAACGCGCTGCATAATCGCGCGTGAACCGCGCGGTCCGTAAATCTCAAAGAGCGCGTGATTGATTTTACCCACATCGCTCAAACGTTGCCCACCGCGCTCCGTATCGCTGGGAGGATAATTGTCAATATACTGTGCCAGCCCCGCTTGGCGCAGGATTGCCGCGATACCCGGCTTTCCCAACACATCCTCCAGTCCTAGCAACATTGCGCGGAACGCTTTGTTCATTACTAGCGAATCTTTATCCATTCACATACTCATCTAGGGATTGAGAGTGATACGATACCGACAGACAGCATCGCCCTTAGCGCGGCACATCACTTCTTCGATTTTTTCAGTACCGCCGGTGATGTTTTGCAAAAGACGATGCAAAAAGCCAATCACCGCAAAGCAAACAGGTGTGTCGCTTTGCCAATCAATGCAGTAACTGCAATTGCGCGCTTGGTAGTAGAAAAATTCTCCCTCTTCGATAATCTCCGCTTCCGAGCCGATCTGTTCGTTGATGGCTTTTACAGCGGCTTCTAGTGCAATCTTGACTTGTTGCCGCAAAGGCAACAACTTCATCCCCAACCGCGCGAGTGCGACGAGCGCAGCATTCTCCTGCAAGCCGATTTCGGCTTGACTGCGCCCCACACGTTGCATAATTGCGCGTGCGCCACGTCCACCATAAATGTCGTACATCGCGCGTGCAATTCGGCTGAAATAGCGAATCGAATGTTCGCCGCGTTCCATCGTACTAGGTGGATAGTTGCCGATGTACTGCGGCAAATTCGCACGATGCAACACGGCTTCGACACCGTGTTTGCCGAGTACGTCTTCGATACCTAGTAAAAACGCACGGAACGCTTTGTTCGCCACGCGAATTTCACTGCTCACTTTTAACCTTTCAGCGCGTTCACATCGTCCACGTTGACCGTTTGCCGTGTGCGAAACAGCGCAACGATAATTGCCAATCCAACAGCAACTTCGGCGGCGGCAACCACGAGAATCAGAAAGACAAAAACCTGTCCTTCGATCTTGTGCAAGTAGTACGAAAAAGCCACAAACGCAAGACTAGCGGCGTTCAACATCAGTTCGATACTCATAAACATCACGAGCGGATTCCGCCGCACCAACATTCCTACTGCACCGATGCTGAAAAGAATTGCACTGAGAAGGATGTAGTGATTTACCGATAACATCTAACCTCAAAGTAAATCAAGTATTCAGTGTTCAGTATTCAGTTAGACTGAACACTGAATACTGAACACTGCTTACTGTTTCTTCTTTGCCAACACAATCACACCTACCATTGCAACCAAAAGCAACAGCGACGCGATTTCAAACGGCAAGAGAAAATCAGTGAAAAGCGATGCACCCACTGCTTGCGTACTCCCGATTTGCGCGATGCGTTCGGGCGTGAATTGTCCGCGTTCAGGGGGCAGAATCGCCAGCGCAATCACCAGCGCGAGTTGCATCACGAATGCCACACCGAAGATCGCTGCAAGCGGACGTTGCCAGCGGAGCGCGTCTTTTACCTGTTCACGTTCGGGACTGAGGAGCATAATCACAAAGACGAACAAGATCAAAATCGCGCCAGCGTAGATCATCACTTGCGCGGCGGCAAGGAACGGCGCGCTGAGAAGCACATACAATCCCGCGAGCGCGATGAAAGCCACCGCAAGCGCGAGCACGCAATAGACCGGGTTGCGCATCACCACCACGCCTAACGCAGCAATCACCGCCAGCGCGGCAAGCAGGTAAAAAGGAATTTGTTCCATTACTTTCCTACCACCAACATCACCAGCGCGGTGATGAAGATATTCGCAAGTGCAAGCGGCAATAGCACTTGCCAACCAAAGCGCATCAATTGATCGTAACGAAAACGTGGCAAGGTTCCGCGCATCCACATCATCACGAAAATAAAGAACAAGATTTTGATGATGAGCCAATGCACGCCGGGCAAAATCCCAAACGGACCGTAATAGCCACCCAAGAACATCGTCGAGGCAATCGCGCTCACCGTCAGCATATTGATATACTCTGCCATATAGAACAGCGCGAATTTGAGTGACGAGTACTCGGTTTGATAGCCCGCAACAAGTTCTGTCTCGGCTTCTGGCAAATCAAAGGGCAAGCGATTGACTTCAGCGACAGCGGCGATAAAGTAGATGATGAAACCGAGTGGTTGCCAAACT
>JAOACU010000284.1 GCA_026417715.1 Anaerolineae bacterium
AATCGCTATACACTTCTTTTTGAAACGTCGTCGGAAAGAGATAACCTGCACCAATAGCGATGCCGAGCGCCAGCGTGCGTTCGCGCGCGCGTCCTGTGGCGTCTTGATGAATCGCGAAACTGGCGTTGATGCCACTGCCCGCCAGAAAATTCGCGCGCACGCTTGTTCCCGATCCTTTGGGCGCAACGAGAATCACGTCCACAAAATCGGGTGGCACAACGCCGGTCTGATCGCTGTAAACAATCGCAAAGCCGTGCGAAAAGTAGAGCGCGTCGCCGGGCTTGATATGTAGTTTGATGCGTGACCACAACGTCATCTGCGCGGCATCCGACACGAGGTACTGCAGGACGGTGCCGCGCTCCGCCGCTTCTTCGAGCGAAAAGAGCGTCGCGCCGGGCACCCAACCATCTTGCAATGCCTTGTCCCACGATGCTGTGCCCGGGCGTTGGCCCACGATGACGCGAATGCCATTGTCGCGCATATTCAGGGCTTGGGCGGGACCTTGCACGCCATAACCCAGCACCGCCACCACTTCGTCCTTCAACACCTCACGCGCCTTTTCGATTGGAAATTCATCACGCGTCACAACTTCTTCGATGACACCACCGAAATCAATTTTTGCCATCATTGCTCCTGTTTAGAGATTGGAGATTAGGGATTGGAGATTAGGGATTGGAGATTGCAGATTGCAGATTGTAGATTGTGGATTGTCATTTGGCAGTTTGGCACATTGGCTCATTTGGCAGTTTGGCACATTGGCTCATTTGGCAGTTTGGCACATTGGGTCATTTGGCAGTTTGGCACGTTGGCTGATTGGTTCATTGGCTCATTGGCAACGTGGTTTCCGCGCGCCATTGCCACGACGCCAGTGCGCACCATCTCGATAATGCCGCGCGGGCGGAGGAGTTCGACCAAGCCGTTGATTTTGTCTTCGTCGCCGGTGACTTCGATGATGACTGAATCGCTGGAGACGTCCACGATTTTGGCGCGGAAAATCTCGGCGAGTTGATTGAGTTCGGTGAGCGCGCTCGTGTTGGCGCGCACTTTGATTAGCGCGAGATCGCGCACGACGGTCGGCACGTGCGTCACATCGCGCACGTCAATCACGTTGACCAACTTGGCAAGATTCGCTTCGACGAGATGTGGGGCGGTCTGTGCGGTATCTACCAAAATGGTCATTCGCGAAATTCCCTGTTCGTGCGTGCGCCCCACTGTGAGACTTTCGATGTTGAACGCGCGACGACGAAAGAGACTGGCAACGCGGTTGAGCACGCCGGGTTTGTCTTCCACCAGAGCAACCAACGTGTGTTTCATTTCGCCATCTCCATTGCCACAGGACGTCGAATCATTTCATCGAGCGTGGCGCCGGCGGGTACCATCGGATACACGCAATCGTCGGGCTTGACGCGAAAGTCAATCAACACGGGTGCAGGATTGGCGCGCGCGGCTTGAATCGCCGGCATCACTTCATCGGGTTGGGTGACGCGCAGCGCGGGTATGCCGTGTGCATCGGCAAGTTTCACAAAATCGGGACTGGAAATCGGAGTGGCGGCATAGCGACGTTCGTAGAACAATTGTTGCCACTGGCGCACCATTCCCAAAAAGCCGTTGTTGATGATCGCGATGTTGATTTTGATGCGCTCTTGTACAATCGTCGCGAGTTCGCTTTGCGTCATTTGAAAACCACCATCGCCGGCGACGACCCACACTTCAGCATCAGGACGACCGAACTTGGCGCCAATCGCGGCAGGAAGTGCAAAGCCCATCGTGCCCAGTCCACCCGATGTGATGAGACCGCGCGGAAAATCGTGCCGATAGTATTGCGCCTCCCACATTTGATTTTGTCCCACATCGCTCACTACGATCGCTTGTCCTTGTGTGGCAACCCACAAGTTGTGAATCACGTGGGCTGGTATCAGATCGTTGGTCTCTTGGTAGAGAATATCGCGCGCGCGTGCCTCGACGCGCCATTCGTCAATCTGCGCATGCCACGCCGTGCGCGACGACGTTTGTACACGCGGCAAGAGTTGCGTGAGCACCGTGCCTGCATCGCCCAAGAGTACCAAATCCACTGCCACGTTTTTACTAATCTCGGCGCGATCAATCTCGACGTGAATTTTCTTGGACTTTTTGGAATACGTCTTCAGGTTACCCGTCACACGATCATCAAAACGCATTCCGAGCGCGATGAGTAAATCCGCGTTTTGCACCGCACGATTGGCGTATGCTTCGCCGTGCATTCCCATCATTCCTAGACACAAGGGATGTTGACGCGGGAATACACCCAAACCAAGCAACGTCAACGCGACGGGAATCTGGGTTTTCTCAGCAAACTCGAGGAGCGTTTCCGTCGCTCCACTGATGAGCACACCGTGCCCTGCCAGAATCACGGGACGTTCGGCTTGATTGATCATCGCGGCGGCGCGTTCGAGTTGTTCCTCCGTGATCGGTGGCAGTGAACGACGACGCGCGGACAAGGTGGGAGGTGCATCGGGATAGACAAATTCACAGCGCGCGTTTTGCACATCTTTCGGCACATCTACAAGGACGGGACCAGGTCGTCCTTCGCGCGCGATGTGAAATGCTTCGCGCAAGGTGCGTGCCAAATCTTCGACACGCGTGACGAGAAAGTTGTGCTTGGTAATCGGCAGGGTGACACCTGTGGTATCCACTTCTTGAAACGCATCGGTGCCAAGCACAGTGGTCGGCACTTGTCCGGTGATGCAGACGATTGGGGACGAATCGAGCATTGCGGTTGCGATGCCAGTGACCATATTCGTTGCCCCAGGTCCACTGGTTGCCATCGCCACACCGACCTTGCCCGTTGCGCGTGCGTACCCATCGGCGGCGTGCGTCGCGCCTTGTTCGTGGCGCGTGAGGACGTGGCGAATCGGATAATCGAGCATAGCATCGTACGTTGGCAAAATCGCGCCGCCGGGATAACCAAAGACCACTTGGACACCTTCGCGTACCAAGCATTCCCAGATGATTTGTGCACCTGTGCGAATCGGCATTCGGTTCACCTCGTAAAAGTAACTACTCGGGTTGCCACAGAGGGGTCACAGAGAAATATTTTTCTGACCGCCGCGCATTTCTCTGTGTGCTCTGTGTCCTCTGTGGCAAAATTCAGTACGGCTGAGCAGTTACGTAGAAAATTAAAAACCGCCCGGGTTCGGGCGGTTTTCTGGTGTGTTGACCTACTTTTCGCGTGTTAACGCCTTGACACACGTGCCTCGCTCGTCGCCCAAACCCAAATACGCCTGTTGCCCAAAATGAGCACAAGCGCAATAAGGATAAGGCTAATGAGCGAGACAAGAATCAAGGACATACGGAAATCTCTAGACACAAAAATACCCCGCGCGATTTCACCGATGAAGATTCGCGGGGGTAAACGGTTAATTTAATTCACGTTCATTATAGCGCGTCTGTGTAGGAATGTCTATAGCCAATGTGCAAGAAAGTGCGTGGGTGAAAATTGTGCAAGGGGCACAAGGCAGTGGGACAGTGAGACAGTAGGACAGTGGTCACTCGGAGGTTATTATGTTCTCCGACAAGCAAGCCGCGCTGTTGAAAATTCTCAAAGCCACAACCACCTTGCCCGCGCAGGTGACGTTCTACGGCGCGGCACTTGCCGCCATCGCACTCATCCCCGGCGCGCAACTACCGCCTGCGCTTGCCGCACTCGCGAGTGGCGTGGGAATGAACGCGCTCGCCAGCCTCCTCGAACGCGTGGCGCGTGGACAAGACGTGACCGATGACGAAATCCGCCAAGCCATCGAGCACGCCGTGCGCACGAGTGACATCGAGCAACGCCTCACGCAAAGCGAATTCCAACGCGCGCTCGCACAGATATTGCGCGAGTTCGATTTGGTCAAGTTTGCCATCCAAAACGGCGAATGGACGCTTGCCGAGACGCTCACTACACAGT
>JAOACU010000285.1 GCA_026417715.1 Anaerolineae bacterium
TCATAGAGGCTTGTCTCGAGAACAAGGCGTGCAAGAGTTTCGACACTTGGGGAATTTCGGATGCCGCGTCGTTCTATGTGACCAATACTAATCCTGGCATAGGGCCGTATCATCCAAATGCCGACCCTCTGATGTTCGATAAGGATCTTCGACCGAAGCCCGCGTACTTTGCTGTTCGTGACGCTCTTCTTGCGGGCATCCGAGTTCCGACGCCGACACCGAAGCCATAGGCATTGATACCGAAGTATTGAGCGTAACCATTATTTGATGACCTAATACTGAAATCAACTTACCCCTCTCTGGCTAGATCAGCCAACAGGTGTGAACCTGTTGGCTTTTTATTCACCTGTCAATAGACTTAGCTCCAGCCCTGCGATAAAACAACAACGCGCGATAACCCTAGTCACCGCGCGTTATTTTCTTGCTCTTGGATAGCAAACCGTTGGTGATTCGTCTCATAACCGCGAGGTCCCCAAAGAACTCGCAGTTATGAAACCGTCTCCCTCTTGGGCATTTTTCTTCGCTGGGACGCGTTACGCCGCGCGTCGCGCGGCGGCGAGTTGCACGCGTGCAAAGTGCAAGCGTTCAACGGCGATTGCAGCGATTTGTTTCATCAACAAATAACCCATCTTGCAATCTACCTCGCACAGCGCGCGCAACGCCTTGGCATTGATCTTGAGGATACGACTGGGCTTGGAGACGCGCGCCGTCGCCGTGAACGTGTACGGCTCGATCATTGCCGAAATGGCAAATGGTTCGCCAGGATTGATCTCGCCAACGAGGAGTTGGTCTTTGGGGTCGCCGCTTGCGGCATAGTACAAATCTATACTGCCATCCATCAGCAGATAGAGCGCTTCGACCGGTTGTCCCTCCACAAACAACTCTTTACCGGCTTCCACTTCCATCTCTTCGGTGATCATCGCGATCGCTCTTTGCTGTTCGTCATTGAGACAGCAGAAAAATGGGTAACGTCGCAAGACTTCGGGTGAAATCATTTGTGCTCCTTCCTTTCTTGGTCTTTGTTTACAATCCCAAGTATGCTTTTTTGACGATATCCGATTCCAGCAAGTCTTTGCCCTTGCCCTCGATCACCAGACGACCACTCTGTAGGACGTAACCGCGTGTAGCAATCTCCAACGCTTCTTGCACTTTTTGCTCGACGAGTAGAACCGTGACGCGATCGCGAATCACTTGCAGAGTGTCCATCACTTTATCAACCACCACCGGTGCCAATCCGAGTGACATTTCATCTATCATCAACAACTTGGGTTTGGACATCAAACTGCGCGCGATGGCAAGCATCTGCTGTTCGCCACCACTCAGCGTCTCGGCTTTTTGATTTTCGCGTTCTTTTAGAATCGGGAACAGTTCAAAGACTTCGTCTAACAAACGCGCTTGTTCTTGTGGCGAGCGAATGACGAATGCTCCCAAAAGTAAATTATCGCGGACAGTCATCTTGCCAAACACCTGGCGTCCTTCAGGCGCGTGGGCAATCCCTTTTTCAACGATGGCGTACGCTGGCAGGGTATCAATCCGTTCACCACAAAACGTAATTTCACCCGCCATCGGTTTGAGCAGTCCTGAAATCGTTTTGAGTAGCGTGGATTTGCCCGCGCCGTTCGAGCCAACAATCGCGACTAGTTCGCCTTGATTCACCTCGCACGAGAAATCGAAAATGACGGGGACGTTCCCGTAGCCCACCTTAAGATTTTTTACTTTTAGCATGATAGCGTTCCCCAAGATATGCTTGGATGACTTGCTCGTTATTGACGATTTGTTCGGGCTTGCCCTCGGCGATTTTGCGTCCGGCGTTCAACACAACAACCTTGTCGGAGATTGGCATAATCGCTTCCATGATATGTTCCACGATGAGAAGAGACAAACCCTTGGCTTTGAGTTGTAGGCACAATGCCATTACGTCTTTGATTTCTGTCTGATTCAAGCCCGCCATACATTCGTCGAGCATCAACACGCGCGGCGCGGTTGCCAACGCGCGCGCAATTTCGACGCGCTTGCGATCAGCGATGGTCAGATTCGCACCGAGAACATTCTTCTTCGGAGTGAGTCCCGTTGCGTCAAGAATTTCGGCGGCAATCTGTTGCGCCTTTTTTCGATTCGCCGTGTGGAGAAAGGCACCGGTCATCACGTTTTCTTCGACCGTCATTTCGTTCAAGGTCTTAACGATCTGAAACGTGCGCGCAATGCCCAAGCGACAAATTTGATACGGTGCCAGACCTACTAGATCACGCCCACCATACATCACGTGTCCCGCGTACGGTTTGTAGAATCCCGTGATGCAGTTGAACAAGGTGGTTTTGCCCGCGCCGTTCGGTCCAATCAGCCCCACAATTTCATTCTCACCAATCGTGAACGAAACATCTTCATTCGCAACCAGCGAACCAAATTTCATCGTGAGATTATGGATTTCGATCAGCGGTTTCACTTGTTCCTCGTTTGGATCAAATTTCGCATTACGTTGCGCGCCTTACCCCCGCGCGCGTGCCATCTTGGCAGACAATTGTTGCACGATTCCAATGACACCCTTGGGTTGGAAACAAGTGATCAACACGATCAAGAGACCGTAGATCATCAAGTCAATTCCCGTACCCGAGCCACCCAATTGAATGCGCGTAAACTCGGAGAGAGGAATGAAAATCGCCGCGCCGATAATTGGACCGAAAATGTGACCGATGCCTCCGAGCACTGTGAGCAATACGATCTTCATCGAGACATCGAGCGAGAACACCATAAACGGGTCAATGTAGAGAATGTACTGCGCGTAGAGTGAACCGCACAATGCGGCGATGAACGCCGAGAGAATCATCGCGTACAATTTGTAGTTGGTCGGATTGATTCCAATCGCTTCTGCCGCTTCGTGGCTCTCGCGAATCGCTTTGAGGTAAAAGCCCATTTTAGAATTTTCCACATAGTCGCTTAGTAAGACCACGAGCGCGAACAAAATCAAACAGAGATACACCCACGGCTGTTTATCGGGAAACTGTAAATAGAACAATCGCTCCAGCCAGCCCGATGAGCGCGGAATGATCGGAATCGAAATACCTGTAGCACCTTCGACGTACTTCCAACTGACAAAGATTTGTTTGATGATTTCCGCAATCGCCAAAGTGGCAACCGCGAAATAGTGACCTTTCAGACGAAAACAGGGATAACTGACCAGCGCCGCGATGATGACAGAAATCACACCCCCCAGCAACATTCCCAGCCAGGGCGTAACACCGTAACGATAGAACAGCACAGCGGAGGTGTATGCGCCAATACCGAAAAACGCGGCATGACCAAAAGAGGTCTGCCCCGCAAAACCGGTGATGATGTTCCACGCTTCGCCCAATGTGGCGAACAAGAGCAAGAGGATCAGCGCGTTCAAGATTGGTTTGCTATCCGTGAACAAGGGAACGATAGCAAACAACACCAGCACAACAAAGAAGGCACGATGATTTTTTACCATCCGAATAACCCCTTGGGGCGAACTTGGATTACGAGTAGGTAAACGAGAAAGACTACAGCGTACTTGAATTGCGTACCGAGAAAATATCCACCCAGCGCTTCGGTCAAACCCACGATCAAACCACCAAAAATTGCACCTTTGATGTTGCCAAAGCCACCAAGTGCCACGATCACAAAGCCAATCAAACTGTAGAGCGCGCCTGCGTCGGGATAGATCGGGAAGAACGTGGACATTAGCGCGCCTGCCGCCCCCACGCACGCGCCTGAAATGCCAAACGTAATCGCGTACATTCGATTGGTATTGATACCCATCAGTAACGCGGTGCTCTTGCTTAGCGCGGTGGCTTGAATCGCTTTGCCCGTTCGGGTCTTGCCAATGAACAACATAATGACAATGGTCAGAATGATGCTACCGATCGAAGCAACAACCTGCGGTACACCTGTCTCTTATACACATCT
>JAOACU010000286.1:0-1776 GCA_026417715.1 Anaerolineae bacterium
GTGCTTTGAGAGATTCTTCGGCGCGCCAAGCGCGCCTCAGAATGACACTCTCAGCATTACTTTTTGATCACCACCGTCCTACGCTTACGTACCATCAGTTACTTTAGAAACCGCGTCAACAAATGCTGAATGAATCAGCGCGACTTTTTACGCGTTGCCGATTCGTTGACGCGCATTTCCAAAACAGATCGCGGCGGTCGTCGGTCATCCGTCGTCGGTCGTATAAGGAGGAGTTATGCAAATCAACAATCACAAAACTCGTGTCGCCAAACCGCATCTGCCGTTTGGTGAAAAACGCGAAGGGCGTCTGTACGGCAAACCAATTATTTCCGTTTTGCAATTTTCGCGCGAAGACCTCGAAGAAATTTTTACCGTTGCCGAAGAAATGCGGATGATGGTCGAACGCGTCGGCACGTTCGATTTACTCAAAGGCAAAGTGCTCGCGTGTGTATTCTACGAACCATCCACGCGCACGTCGTCATCGTTCATCGCGGCGATTGAACGACTCGGTGGCAGCGCGATTCCCATCAACGAAGTGCGCTACTCGTCCGTCACCAAAGGTGAATCGTTACCCGACACGGTGCGTACGCTCGAAGCGTATGCGGATGTGATCGTCTTGCGTCATCCCGAAACTGGCGCGGCGGCACTTGCGGCAAAATATTGTCGCAAGCCGATCATCAACGCGGGCGACGGTATCGGTGAGCATCCTACCCAAGCCCTGCTCGATATTTTCACGATTCGTGAAGAACTTGGTCGCATTGATGGTTTGACCGTGACGATGCTTGGCGATTTGAAATACGGTCGCACGGTGCATTCGCTCGCGCGTCTGCTTGCGCTCTACGATGTCAAACTGCATTACGTCTCCCCCGATTTGTTGCGAATGCCGCCAGCACTTATCGAGGAACTTAACCAGCGCGGCGTACCGCAAACCGAACATCGCACCCTCGACGACGTGTTGAGTGAAACCGATGTGTTGTACGTGACGCGCGTGCAAAAAGAACGTTTTGAAAATCCCGACGAGTACGAACAAGTCAAGGATGCGTACGTCATCACACCCGAAACGATGAAACGCGCCAAGCCGAATATGGTGCTGATGCATCCGCTCCCGCGCGTCAGCGAAATTTCGATTGAAGTGGACGACGATCCGCGCGCGGCATACTTTCGCCAAATGGAGTACGGCTTGTATGTGCGTATGGCACTTTTGGCGATGGTGTTGGGGAAAGCATAGTCAGTGAGACAGTAAGACAGTGGGACAGTAAGACAGTGAGGCAGTAGGGCAGTGGATAGTGAATCGTTTGGTGAATGGTTGAATCGGGTAGCGCGTGCGCGCGATAGTTTGTTGTGCGTGGGGCTTGATCCGCGCAGTGAGAATGCAGACGCCGCGCGCGCCGAGTGCTTGCGTTTGATTGACGCGACCGCCGAGTTTGCCGCCGCGTTCAAAGTCAACAGCGCGTTCTTCGAGGTGTTCGGCGCCGAAGGCATCGCCGCGTTGCGTCAAGTGATTGCGCGCGTGCCGCCCGAAATTCCGGTGATTCTCGATGCCAAACGCGCGGACATTGCCGACACGTCGCAAGCGTACGCGCGCGCGGCGTTCGATCACTTGGGCGCGCACGCAATCACAGTGAATCCGTATCTCGGACGCGATGCGCTCGAACCGTTCCTTGCGCGCCCCGAACGCGGCGCGTTCGTCCTGTGCAAAACCTCCAATCCCGATGCGGACGAATTTCAGGCGTTGAAGACGAACGCAGGCACGTTGTTCGAGGTGGTAGCGGAACG
>JAOACU010000286.1:1786-3923 GCA_026417715.1 Anaerolineae bacterium
GCGCGCGCGTGGAACACGCGCGGCAACGTTGGCTTGGTGGTAGGCGCAACGGACCCACAGGCACTTGCGCGCGTGCGCGCCATCACACCCGACTTGTGGTTTCTAGTGCCGGGCGTTGGCGCGCAGGGTGGCGATTTGCGTGCCGCGCTCACCGCTGGCTTGCGCGCTGATGGATTGGGAATGCTCGTCAACATTTCGCGCGCGATTGCCACCGCGCCTGACCCGCGCGCGGCGGCAAAGCAGTGGCGTGATGAAATCAATCGGTATAGACCTGTGAGGTCTCCAAGACCTCACAGGTCTGCAGCGAGTGAACTCGCGCGTGATTTGTTCACCGCAGGGTGCATCCGCTTTGGCGATTTTGTGCTCAAATCGGGTACGCGCTCACCGATTTATCTCGACTTGCGTCAACTCGTGTCGCATCCGCGCATTTTGCAACGCGTGGCGCGCGCGTACGCGCGTGTGTTGCGCGCGCTCACATTCGATCGTTTGGCGGGAATTCCGTACGCCGCGCTACCAATCGCCACCGCCATCGCGTTGGAGATGAATCGCCCGTTGATTTATCCGCGCCGCGAAGTGAAAGAGTATGGCACGCGCGCAAGTATCGAAGGCGTGTTTGCGCCGGGCGAAACTGTCGTTGTGATTGATGATTTGGCAACGACCGGCGAATCGAAAATCGAGACCATCGAAAAGTTGACCAGTGTCGGTTTGCGCGTGCGCGACATTGTCGTGTTGATTGATCGCGAGCAAGGTGCGCGCGAATCGCTGGCACAAGCCGGTTACGCGTTGCACGCTGTCGTCACACTGCGCGAACTTCTCACCGAGTTGCACAACATCGGCGCGATTACGACAGAGCAACTCGCGCAGGTGCAAGCGTATTTGGCGCAGGGATAGCACGTAGGGGCGAGCACGTATCCAAAAACACAGAGCAAAATTGATGTACGCATTTGTGCGCGACGTATTATTTCGTTTCGATGCCGAGCGCGTGCACGCGGCAACGTTGCAGTTGTTGCGCGTGGTGGGTGCGTTCCCGCCCGTCACGCGATTGTTGCGCGCAATGTTTGACGTGAACGATCCGCGCCTTGCGGTTGATGTGTTCGGCGTGCGATTCAAAAATCCGGTGGGACTTGCGGCGGGGTACGACAAGGACGGCGTCGCGATTCGCGGCTTGAGTTGCTTGGGGTTTGGGCACATCNAAGTTGGCACGGTCACACTGCGCGCGCAAGCGGGCAATCCGCGTCCGCGCGTGCATCGCGTTCCAAAAGCGCGTGCACTCATCAACAGTATGGGCTTTCCGAACGCGGGCGTGGATGCGCTGCGGATACCGCGTGGCATCACGCGCATCGGCATCAACATCGGCAAGAACAAGGACACGTCGCTCGAAGATGCCGCGCAAGAGTACTGGGCGCTGGTCGAGCGCGTGCATTCGTTCGCGGATTACATCGCGCTGAATGTGAGTAGTCCCAACACACCGGGTTTGCGCGCGCTGCAGACGCGCGCGAACATCGAAGCGTTGTTGCGCGCGGTGATCGCGACGCGCAATCGCCTGACACCGCGCGTGCCGCTCCTCGTCAAAATCTCGCCCGACCTAACGGAAGCCGAACTCGATGATTTGCTCGATGTGCTGATGACGTGCGGCGTGGATGGTGTGATCGCGACAAACACGACGACAAGCCGAGAGGCAGTTCCGCATTACGCGGATGTGGTCGGTGGATTGAGTGGCGCGCCGTTACGCGCGCGCGCGACCGAGATCATTCGATACATTGCCTCGCGCACGCGCGGTGCGCTGCCGATTATCGGTGTGGGAGGGATCGCGAGCGCGGAGGATGCGCTAGAAAAAATTCGCGCGGGCGCGTCGTTGGTGCAAGTGTACACAGGGTTGGTGTATGCAGGACCCGCGTTGATTCGTGACATCAATCGGGGCTTGGCGCGCGCGTGTGAGCGTGAGGGTGTTTGCAACATCTCGGAATTGACACGCGGGCGATGACGGAGGACGGAGGACGAAGGACGGAAGACGAAAGACGGAGGATGATGTCGTCCTTCGTCATGCGCTGGTCACTTGGTATGTTGGAAAACCATTTCAACCGTTTTTGTGCTTTCCGAACCACCCCAATTGTAATCGGTGTAGCGGCTGAGATAC
>JAOACU010000287.1 GCA_026417715.1 Anaerolineae bacterium
GCTATGCATCGCTTGTTCGCACGCGTGCGCGAACAACATCGCCGCGCTGATGTGGGGTAGTATCGCGCGCCCGGCTTGTTCCGCCGCTTCAACGATGATTTTCTGCCAACGTGCCATTCGCGCTTCGGTGACATCTTCCAAACTGCCGATGACGCAACGCGCGGCAAGGAGCGGCACGAACGCCGCCACGCCGAGTTCAGTGCCTTTTTGGAGCACCCACTCGAACTTTTGTCCCTTGAGCAGACCTTGATACAAAGTGATGCGCGTTGCGGCTTCGGTTTCCGGTTTCCATTTGTCTACCACGCGCCCGCGCAACACTTCGCGATCAAGCGTGACGATTTCCGCGCGGTGTGCCCAACCCGAATTGTCGAGCAAGACGAACGTATCGCCGGGTTTCAGGCGCAGAACATCGCGAATTTGATGGACGACAGGACCGCGCATCACCACACGATTGTCGCGAATGGTTTGAGGTGAAACGAAAAAACGATGCACGGTCATTCTTGATCCACAAAGGACACGAAGGAACACGAAGACAACGTGTCTCTTCGTGGAAAGAAATCACTTTTCGTCACTCGGCTTGGGTGCCTTGACACCCACAGGCGCGACCTTGCCTTCCACCTGTTTGTGTGAGCCGTCGCAAAACGGAAACTTGGCTGATTTCCAACAGCGACACAACCACACTTGCTCACCCGGTTCTAACTCGATGGTATGGCGCAAGCGCCCATCGCGCTCTTCGGCTGTGACATTAGGCATTCGTTCCCTCCTCGATGGATTCAGTTTTTCTTCCCACTAGTGCAATCCAATCGTCCTCTTGTTTTCTCTCGATTGTTTCGATTCCTACCTCTGCCAGCGCGTTGACTACATCATCGTCTTGATAATCGAGAATGCCCGATGCGATAATCAAGCCGCCCGTATTTGCCGCACATGCAAGCGCAGGCGCAAGTTCTATGATGACATCGGCAAGGATATTGATGCAAATCAGGTCGAATTGGTTACACGTCGCGTCGAGCGAGCCGCGCGCCACGCGCACGATGTTCTCGACGCGATTGATCACAACATTGCGCGCGGCAGTTTCTACCGCGACAATATCTGTATCGAGTGCAACAATTTCGCGCGCGCCAAGTTTTGCCGCTGTAATCGCGAGAATGCCCGACCCTGTGCCCACATCGAGCACGCGCGGTGCGCCGCGTTGATACTCTTCCAGCGCAATCATACACAAGCGCGTGGTGGGATGCAAGCCCGTGCCAAACGCCATTCCCGGGTCAAGTTCGATCACCACATCGTCGGGGCGCGGCACGTACTCCAACCACGAGGGTTTGATGACCAAGTGCTTGCCGAGGTGCAGAATCGTGTAATGTTTTTTCCATGCCTCTGCCCAGTCTTCTTCCGCAAGTTCGCGCACGCGCGGCACAGACATCGAGCGGAGTTGTGCGAGATGCCACAAACTTTCTTGCGCACGCGCCAGTTGTTCGCGTTGCGCAGACGAAAAAAAAGCGCGAACGGTAAACGCCCGCGTTGGATCGAATTCTTGATCGGTTTCTGGAATCAGAGTTTGTTCAATCGCCACACTGTTTTCGACGAATTCGTTCAACAGCGCGGCGACGGCTTCGGCGCCCTCGGCATCCGTTTGCACAGAGAGTTCGAGCCAAGTCATTGCAAGTATTACGTGGTGCGTATTGCGTATTGACGGAATACGAAATACGGAATACGCACTATTTGAATGCCTCCTTCATCTTATCGAGTATGCCCTTGGAGGCAATCGGTTCTTTGCCGAGTGAGCGGGCAAGTTCGCGCAAGAGGGCTTTTTGTTGTTCAGTGAGTTTCTTGGGGACGACGATGCGCGTGGTGATGACCAAATCGCCGCGTCCGTTGCGTCGCAGGAACGGCACACCCGCGTCTTTGATGCGAAACGTTTGTCCGTGTTGAGTGCCGGGCGGCAAGGTGAACGACACTTCGCCGTCCAGCGTAGGAATTTGGATTTGATCGCCCAGCGCGGCTTGCGCGATGTTGATGGGAAGTTCTAGCAACAAGTCGTTGCCATCGCGCTGGAAGAGAGGATGCTTTTTGATGTTGACGACAACGTAGAGATTGCCGGGCGGTCCGCCGCGCAAACCATGCTCACCTTCGCCCGCGAGTCGAATTTGCATACCATCATCAATACCAGCGGGTACGCTCACGCGCAAGGTGCGCGTGACGTGAACACGCTTTTGCCCCTTGCACGTGGGACACGGCGTAGTGACGATTTCGCCTTCGCCTTCGCAACGCGGACAAGTGGTGACATTGATGAACGAACCGAACAACGATTGCACCGCGCGACGGACTTCGCCCGTGCCACCGCATTGCGGACAGCGTACCGGCGATGTGCCCGGCGCCGCGCCTGTGCCGCGACATTCGGAGCACGTTTCTAGACGCGTGACCTGCAAATCTTTTTCGACACCAAAGACGGCTTCTTCGAGCGTAATCGTCAAACTGTGTTTGATGTGCGCGCCGGCTTGGGGACCGCGTCGCGCGGCAGTGCGCATCCCGCCAAACCCAAACAACTCGTCGAGGATGTCGGCAAAGCCGGTAAAGCCGGTGAAATCGCCAAAACCCTGCGGCGGGTTGTGACCGTAACGATCGTACAACTGCCGTTTCTCTGGATCGGACAAGACTTGGTATGCCTCGCCGATCTCTTTGAATTTTTCAGCCGCCGCCGGGTCGTTGGGATTCGCGTCGGGATGGTACTGCTTGGCAAGACGGCGAAACGCTTTTTTGATTTCTTCGTCACTGGCGTCGCGACTGACGCCGAGTACTTCGTAATAATCGCGTTTCTGTGGCACGACAATAATTATAGTCCAAAGGGCGCGTTTAGTAAAGTTGCCGACGCGAGGAAAAAAGTTGATGTCAGGTTGGGCTATGGCAACCTAGATCGAGGTCAAGGTGTAGTAGTTGTGGTGGGGAGACAATTGCCACCGCCCGCGTTTGTATCGCAAACGTGAAACGCGCCGGTGGCAGATTTCAGTTTGGCGGAATCGGTGGTTGGGGTAAATGTCCACGTCGCGCTGCTGATGCTAGGATTGCTCGCACCTTCAATCCGATTACCGATCGTAACGGTGATGGTTTGGTTGGCATTTCCCCACGTATAGGTTGCGTTAAAGCGCGCATTCGTGCTAATCGCACCGCCGCTGATTTTGCCCAACGTCACGGTTTCGGTGAGATGGCAACTGCCGCTGATTGCAGTACTTGCCAGCAAAATCGTTCCACTCGTTTCGGTGCATACCGTATTCCCGCTTGTTGGACCTGTGGTGGTATCCACCGGTTGATTGAACGTGATGACAATTTGGTCATTCGGATCGAGTTGTCCGGCGGTTCCGCCGTTATTCATTCGAATCCAGTTCGCGACGAAACCGATTTGCGCGGCGGCGGTAGGATTGTTGGCAATACTCGACCACGTGTTATAAATTGTTTTGACTTGGTAACAGAAGAACGTACCTTGTGGCGAATAGCGATTTGTATCGGTGTAAATTGTTGTGGTGGTTGTCACAATCGGGCTGTAAGTAACGCCACTGCAATCACTGCTGATACCATTCGACACACCGAACACGGCATAGCCATTGCCGTTTTGCCCGGCGTTCCACGCGAGCGATACATCGTGTCCGCGTGCGTTGGCTGTAAGATTCGTGGGTGCGATGAGTTGACGTGTGGTAAAGATGTTCCCTGCCGCCGCGTCCAACTCGGTAAAACGTGCAAAAGAAGGGCTGGCGATAATGCCTGCGGCGACAAGCGCGAGCCCAGACAAAAGCACCAGCACGAGTGTACCGCGGGTCATCAAAAAACCTCCGCGAGTAGTGGGGGTTAGCGTGCACGCGAGGAAAATTGGCGCGATACGTAAGCGGGGGCGGCGCGCGGTGTGGGACGTTGGCGCAACCAATCCC
>JAOACU010000288.1 GCA_026417715.1 Anaerolineae bacterium
AACACAGAGAAAAACAAAAATTTCTCTGTGACCCCTGTGTGCTCTGTGGCGGAAATTCAGTATGGCTGAGTAGTTACGCCTGATCTACAAGACGGATCCAACCTATTTTTGAGATAGTTTCTAACGCCTATCAGACAAGACGAATGATTACTTGATAATGAACGACAACACAATCAACACTGCGAAAAAGAAACCGGCAAATAACGCGATGCGTTTCAAATCACCGTAGATGTGACTATAGTCGAATGTCAGCGGCGTTGCCGCGCGCGCGCTGGGCGTAGATAGAACACGCGCGGGTGACACTATCTCGCGCGCCGATGCGCCATTCTCCACGACCTCTCGTTCAGGTAACGGCGTGCCTGCCACACCCTTGCGCAGTGCTGCGCGTTGTTTCATCTTGCGTGTCTTCTTGGGCATTATTTGTTCCTCCGAAATTATTCCTCGAACAACTGCGATTATAAACAAATTGGATGAAATGGCAAATCACGGCACCAACTCCCCAATCACAATCAACCGATGTGTGTCCACGCGATACGGTGTGCAAGTGATGAGTGTCACAATCGGCGTTTTGGATGGCGCAAGCGGACTTAGATCAGTGGGCACGACCACGCGCTTGGCTTTGACGATGTAACGAAACGGTGTCGTGCCCGCATACACGATTACTTCGCTACCGATTTCCAGTTTCTCCAAGTCACGAAACGGTTCGCCGTACACATCATTGTGTCCCGATAGAATCATATTGCCGCGCTCACCCGGATTCGCTGAACCGACGCGATGCCCAATCCCCTGCTTCAATTCCTCCCACCCATCGCCTTGCACGATGGGCCAGTCCACTTTGATTGAGGGAATCACAATGCGCGTGGGCGAACGCGGACCGGGTGTTGGCACAGGTAGCGCGGCAATCGCGCGCGGTTGAATGCCGAGCGCGGGTGGCGCGGCTTGCGGCGCGAACGAACTGCCCGGTAATTCGGTCAATGGATTCGCTGGTGGAAACGATGAGCCGGGTAGTTCAATCACGTTTGTACTGTTCGCGCTGGGCGTTGCCGCGCGCGCTTGAATCACCTCCTCGTTCAACGTTTGCAAATTCGCCAGCGAACTCACGATGACCACGAGGAGTCCAATCACTGCTAACGCTTCGACGACAAACAAGAGACGGTCGCGGAACGACGCGCGTTTTTTCGGACGCGCCTCTTTCGGCGATTCGTCCGCGCGCAACACCGTCACCGGGCGAAAGCGTTGCCCCGCCGTGCTTTCCGCAAACTGTTTGGCGCGCGCAATGCGTCGCTTTTGCTCAACTAACGCTTCGAGTTCTTCGAGCGAAAGATCGTCTATTGAACGGGTATCACTCATTTTCTAACTTTGCGATTACCTCTTCCATCAAATCCACTGCGCGCTGTAACGTTGCCGCATCGAACGCAAAACGCGCGCCAGCGGTGGCATACAATTCAGGTAGCGACACGGTGCCACCAAGCGCAAGCGCGCGACGATAGTCCGCCACTGCGCGCGCTTGATTGCGCAACGCGTTGCCCCACACTTGCACCGCACCCAACTGCGCCAAGCCGTACTCGACGTAGTAGAACGGAACTTCGTGGATGTGCAGTTTGCGATGCCAGCCCGTCATCATCTCTTGTTCCAGTCCACTCCAATCTACGCCGACCATAAACCGATTCCACAAGCGCGCCCACTCGGCATCACAGTTCGATGCATCCATTGCCGCATCGGGATTTTCGTAAACCCAATGTTGAAACGCGTCCACGACTGCCATATAGGGCCAGAACAAAATCTCACTCTCCAGATGCTCGATGCGTGCGCGCGCCGCGTCAGCATCCGAATACACACCACCTTGATTTTTCGCGAGATACGGCGATGCAAGCAACTCCATCGCCATCGAAGCGACCTCGGCGAATTCCATTCCCACTTGGCGTTGTGGCGCGTACGGTAGCGCGTAACGTTCAAAGTTGTGGAACGCGTGTCCGCTCTCGTGTAGAATCGTTTGCAAATCGCTATGCAAACCGACGGCGTTTTGGAAAATGAATGGACGCTTGGACATTGGAAAGTTGGTGCAGTACGCGCCTGGCGCCTTGTTCTTGCGATTCTCCAAATCGAGCAGGTTTTCGCGCACCATCGTCTCGAAATAGCCGCCGAGTGTTGCATCCACGCGATTGAAAATGGACGCGGCAATCTCTTTCAACTCGTCGCCAGTGTTGAATGGCTTGAGCGGCGCGCGCCCCAGCGGGTCCACATCCAAATCCCAAGGGCGCAACGTTTCCACACCCAGTCGTTTGCGACGCCGTTCGTAGATGCGTTGCGCGGCAGGCACAACGGCTGCCTCGATCGCGCGATGAAACGTGCGACAATCGTCGGGCGTGTAATCAAAGCGATGCAACTGCTGCCACTTGTAGGCGCGATAATCGGGCTTGTCCGCGTTCGCGGCGATTCGACGACGCAACGTGAGAAATTCGCGCCACAAATCGTTGATGGCTTGGCGATCCGCCAACTGACGCGACATCGCCAGTCGCCACGCGCGTTCACGCGTCGCGCGATCAGGATTTTGGTAGATGGGACGTAACTGTGCAATCGTCACTTCCTTGCCATCCCACTCGACCGTTTGCGCGCCGATGATTTTTTCGTACTGCGAGACGAGTTTTTGTTCTTGCGTGAGTAACGGCAAGTTTTGTTCGCGGAACAACTCGGCGCTCGCGCGCATCTTTTTCAGCGGCAACTCGAATCCTTGTGGCTCTAATCCACTTGCGAGTAATTTCTCGCGCAATTTCTGACGTGCCGCTTCGGCTTTGGGAAAGATGTTGTCCAAGAACGCATTGTACGCTTGCTCGGCGTCCTTGTCCGCCGTGTTTTGCGTTTTGGCAAGTGACAAGCGCGCGTACATCTCACCCAAACGCTCATCGAGCGCAGTCCAATCCGCCAGCCAATCGTGCACATTTTGCGCGGTGAGTGTGCGCGCCGCCAAATCGTGAAAGTACGGTTCAATCTCCGACCATTGCCATTTCAGTAAATCGGGTACGGTTTGAGGAAGTGAAGAGAACATTGCGCATATCTCCAGAAAAAAGAGAGTAGTGGGGTTTGAAGCGTACCCCAAAACTGGACATTGGCGTAACTGAAATAGTCCCGCTGTGAGGTACAAACGACGAAACTATGGCTGAACTTAACGCAAAGAAGAGAAACGACGGTTATATATCGTGACAATATGACCTCTTAAACTAATCCCTCGAGGGTTTACGATCGTAAATTCTGGAGTATTATTATTTCTTATATCAATAGCATGATAGGCATACCCTATCCCTTCTTTTGAAAGTAAATCGAATTGGTTCAATATGTATGGGAGAGAATTATTCCACCCCATTTCTCCTACGTAGACAGGTATCCTTTTTTCTCTTATTAAATTTTCTTTTACTAAATTTAATTCCTGTTCAAATGGTCGTCGTTTTAAGTCCGGGTCTGTTAAAGCCTGTTCATAATAATGCCATTCCAATACCCAGTTATTACCTGAAGGCAGATCCTCAAATATCTTTTCTACATCAGCCGCCCAGTGAGGCGGCGAATAGGCATGAAGCAAACGATGGTCAGGCACTTTTTCCTCAAGCATGCGAAAGACTTGTTCATTAAAAGACTTTGCCTCCTTCCACGATAATTCGTACTGTCTTCTTTTGGCAAGGTCATTTTTATAAGGCAATCCTTCAATCTTATACGCTGGCTCACATAAGGGATTAAATATATCTACCGCCCTCCAAAACCTTTGATTGAATGAATTATCGGCAAGAAATGTCTGCCAATTTCTTAGGTATCTTTCCTTATTCAAGTAATCTATCTCATCGGCATTGCCTATCCACCTTGGAAGAGGAAGCGTCCCCATAGTTCTTGGTGTTGCCAAGACTCTCAATCCCATTCTTTTGGCG
>JAOACU010000289.1 GCA_026417715.1 Anaerolineae bacterium
TAAGAGACAGCACGTATCGTGGACTTGAGCGCAGATTTTCGCTTGCGTGATCCTGCGGTGTACGCGCGCTGGTACGGCGAAGAACATCGCGCCCCAGCGTGGCTTGCCAAGTTCGTGTATGGTCTTCCAGAGTTACACCGCAACGAAATACGCAATACGCAATACATCAGCGGCGTTGGTTGCAACGCGACCGCAACGAACCTCGCGCTCTTGCCACTCGCGCGCGCGAACCTGCTCGATACGACACGCCCGATCATCGTGGACATCAAAGTCGGATCGAGCGAAGGGGGCAATTCGCCGTCGCTGGCGTCGCATCATCCTGAACGAAGTGGCGCGGTGCGTACCTTCGCCGCTGTCGGACATCGGCACACGGCAGAAGTGGAACAAGAACTTGGTTTGACCAACGTGCATCTTTCGATCACGTCCATAGAAATGGTGCGCGGGGTTTTGGCAACCGCGCACTGCTTTTTGAAGGCGGGCACGACGGAAAAAGATTTGTGGCGCGCGTATCGCGCAACGTATCGCGATGAACCGTTCGTGCGCATCGTCAAAGACAAGCAGGGAATTTATCGCTATCCCGAACCCAAGATTTTATCGGGCACGAACTATGCCGATGTCGGTTTTGAATTCGACGAAACGACAGGGCGCGCGGTCGCGCTCTGCGCGATTGACAACTTGATGAAAGGCGCGGCGGGTAGCGCGGTGCAAGCAATGAATTTGATGTGCGGATTCGATGAGCGCGCAGGGCTGGAGTTTGCAGGACTGCATCCGATTTAGGATTGCAGATTTTAGATTGCAGATTGCAGATTGAGGGTGGAGGGAAAGTGACTCCAGAGGAGTTGAAAAAGCGAACGAAGGAATTCGCGCTGCGATGTATCAAGTTGGCGGAAGCGTTGCCCAAGACGCGCGCAGGGAACATCGTTGCGGCGCAATTGATTCGTTCAGCAACTTCGGTGGGTGCGAATTATCGCGCAGCGTGCCGCGCGCTCCGTGCCTGACTTTATCTCCAAGATGGGTATCACGTTGGAAGAAACGGATGAGGCAGTGTATTGGATGGAAGTGATTGTTGAGAGTGGAATGCAATCAGAAAGACGCGTTGCGGCATTGATGAAAGAGGGTAACGAACTCGTCGCGATTTTCGTCGCTTCATTGAACACAGCACAGAAACACCCGCGTAAAAATAACTAATCTGCAATCTCCAATCTGCGCTCTGAAATAGTCTGGGTCTTGTAATTCTATCCAAAGCCCAATCTGCAATCTTCAATCTGCAATCTGAAATGGAGCATATGATTGTAATCAAAATCGGCGGTAGTAGTGGCATCAATCTCGATTACGTGTGCGCGGACATTGCCGCGCTCGTGCGCGACGGCAAACAACTCGTCGTGATGCACGGCGCGGGCAAAGAAGCCGATGCGCTGGGTGAGCGACTGGGCTATCCCGCCAAACACGTTACCTCACCACAAGGTTTTACGTCGCGTTACACGGATCGCACGACACTCGAAATTTTTGCGATGGCGGCGCGCGGCAAGATCAACACGTTTCTCGTCGAGCGTCTGCAAAAACTCGGAGTTAATGCGATTGGTTTGAGCGGCGTGGACGGTCGTCTGCTCGAAGGCACACGCAAGGACGCGATTCGCATCGTCGAGAACGGACGGCAACGCATCTTGCGCGACGATTACACGGGACGCGTCGAAAAAGTGAATGCCGATTTGCTGCGCGCGCTCATCGAACGCGGTTACGTTCCCGTCATCGCGCCGCTGGCGATCAGTTATCAAGGCGACGCCATCAACATTGATGGTGATCGCGCGGCGGCGATGATCGCGGGCGCGCTCGGCGCGACGCAACTCGTGATTCTGACGAATGTTCCCGGTTTGTTGCGCCACTTTCCCGACGAGTCATCGCTCATCGCGCGTCTCGACAAGAATCGTTTGGAGGCGTCGCTCGATTTTGCCGAAGGGCGAATGAAGAAAAAAGTGTTGGGCGCAAGCGAAGCGTTGGGACTCGGTGTCAAACAAGTGATCTTTGCCGACGGACGCATCGAACAGCCGATTCAGCGCGCGCTGGAAGGCAAAGGCACAGTGATTGAGTGATTGCAGATTGCGGATTGCAGATTGAACGATTGTAAATCTGCAATCTGCAATCTGAAATCTGAAATCCAAAATGGCTATTCTGGCACTTGAAGACGGCACAATCTTTCACGGTGAATCGCTCGGCGCGGAGGGCGAAATCTGCGCCGAAGTGGTGTTCAACACTTCGCTGACGGGCTACCAAGAAATCATCACTGACCCGTCGTATCGCGGGCAGATGATCGTGTTCACCTGCACGCACATCGGCAATGTGGGTGTGAACGCGCAGGATAACGAATCGCCGCGCGCACAATGCGCCGCGATCATCGCGCGCGACATTACGACGACACCATCGAACTGGCGCGCGCAAAAATCGTTGCCCGAATGGTTGCGCGAACGAAACGTGATCGCGTTGAGTGGCGTGGACACGCGCGCACTCACACGTCACTTGCGCGAACGTGGCGTGATGAAAGGTGCGATCTCGACGCAAGACGATGACGCCGCGCGCCTCGTCGAAAAAGCGCGTGTGTGGGAAGGACTCGACGGACGCGACTTGGTGCGCGAGGTCACGTGCGATGAGGCGTACGTGTGGGACGAGGCAACGCTTGCCGAGTTTGAATACAAGACCGATGACCGAAGACTGATGACCGAAGATGTCCGTCCTCCGTCGTCGGTCGTCGGTCGTCCGTCCTCCGTCCCTTCGGCTTCGCTCAGGGCAAGCCTCCGTCCCCACATCGTCGTTTACGACTTCGGTGTCAAGCACAACATCTTGCGCCGCTTGGTGTCGTACGGATGCCGCGTGACCGTTGTGCCTGCGACTACGTCCGCGCGCGACGTGCTTGCGCTCGATCCTGCGGGCATTGTGCTTTCCAATGGTCCCGGTGATCCTGCTGGCTTGCCCTACGCGGTCGAGACGATTCGCGAATTACTCGCGCACAAGATTCCAATGTTCGGCATTTGCTTGGGACATCAATTGCTTGGACTGGCACTCGGTGGACGCACGTACAAGTTGAAATTTGGACATCACGGCGGCAATCATCCCGTTTTGCATCTGGCGACCGGGCGCGTGGCAATCACTGCGCAAAATCACAACTACGCGGTGGATGCTGATTCGCTCGATTCTGCGCGCGTCGAAATTACCGAACGTAGTTTGAACGATGGTTGCGTGGAAGCGATGCGCCTCAAAGACGCGCCCGTGTTCAGCGTGCAGTATCATCCCGAAGCATCGCCCGGTCCGCACGATGCGGACGATTGGTTTAAGCAATTTGTGCAGTTTGCATTTGGCGGTTGACATCACAGCCACAACTACCCAAGGCGCAGGGTTGGTGCAAAGCCTATTGACAATTCCTTGTTGTCATTTCGAGGAGCGTTTCCCTCGCTACTCTCGGGACAAGTTTTGTGCCGAGAAATCCCGTTTTGGGCGTAAACGAGATTCCTCGTTGCGCTACAGAAAACTTGGCGTTTGTAGTTGCGCCATTGATGGCGCACAGCGGCGATGAATCGCCCACTACGAACAAACGCGCGTGAGTTTCTGACGACTAGCACACCGCGCGATGATGTGAATGATACCGCCGCCGATTTCCAATCGGTGGCTCAAGGAGATGAAAACTCGATCAATCGAGTTGACGCGTGGCAATCGGTTTCTAACCGATTTTCACCTGCGTTAGCCGTCGAATTCATTCGGGGGCGTTCTACCCAAAGCCAGTTAAAAACCCAAGATATGTTATGATTACGGCTATGCCGAGTTAATTTTTGGAGGAGGGACAACATGGGTAAATGAAGTGTCCCCCAAAAGCTGGACACTGGTGTATCTGAAAAGAGTTTAAT
>JAOACU010000290.1 GCA_026417715.1 Anaerolineae bacterium
AGATGTGTATAAGAGACAGGTATAGGGGTCAGCGTATAGCAACTGTCCCCTGACTTCTGACCCCTGACTCCTGTTTTCATACCACTCTGCCACTGCCCGATGCAACTCGCGGCGTTGTGCAAACAACAACGTTTGATACGCCGCCTCTTGCGTGATGATGTGCTTGAAGAGATACGTCAGTTCAGGTTCGAGCGATTCCAGAAACGTGAAATCTGCTTGCGTCAGCGCAGTAAGATGTGCCTTGAGCGATTCGGCGATCATCGTCACATACTTGGCAACGACGTGATGCAACGGCGCGAACGCGAACGCGCGTCCGATCACCGCCGCGACCTTGAGCACAAATTGACGTTCGGGCGGCAGGCGATCAATGCGCGAGAGAATGAGACCATGCAACGTGTCGGGGAGCGTGTGTGCGGCTTGCTCGAAATTGGGTGAGAGTGTGAGGCGTGATTCGTGAGGCGTAAGGCGTGAGGCGTGATACGTGATGAGATGGTGGTCACGCAAGTTGAAGACAAGTTCTTCCGCAAAGAATGGATTGCCATTCGCGCGCGTCTGCACCAATTCGACCAGCGGCGTGGGCAGCGCGTCAGGCGTCACGTTCAAACGATGGGCGATCAGCGCGACGATCTCATCGGGCGCAAGTGCGGAGAGCGCGAGCAATTGTGTTTGAGGCAGCGCGCGCAGTTCGGCGAAAATCTTTTGCCCGACGCTGTGCTCATCCAGCGGACGATTGACGATGACGAACAACAATGGCGCGTTCGCGAGCGTCAGGGCGCGCGCAATATCGAGCGCAAGACGCCACGACAAGTCATCGAGCCAGTGCGCATCTTCCAGCACTAACACGAGCGGACGTTCGTTCGTCCAGGCACGCAACAGCGCAGTCAACACCAATGTCACATTCTGCACACGCAAATTCGCACCTAGCGATTGCGTCAGTTCGTTTTCGGGAATGTCCAACCCCAGCACATCGTTGAGGACAGGCAGACGTTGCACGTGTTCGGGAATCAGTTGCATCGCCACTGCCTCAACACTCTTTCGCGCCGTTTCGCGATCTTTCGCGCTATCCAATTCAAAGTACGAGTTGAATACATCGCGCCACGCGCGGTAAGGCGTTTGCTGTTCGACACTCTGCCCATTGCCGAGCAAACCTGTCAAGCCGCGCTCGCGCACCAAGCGTTTCAACTCTTCCACCAAGCGCGACTTGCCAATGCCCGCTTCGCCTTCGATAATCAACACGCGCGTCGCGCCGCGTTGCACTTCGTCCAACGCTTGTTCGATTTGCACGATCTCCGCGCGCCGCCCAATGATGGCTGACCGCTGACCGTTGACCGCTGACTGCTGATCGCTGACCGCTGACCCTTCGACTGCGCTCAGGGCAAGCCGCTGACCGCTGACAGGTTGATAGACGCGGATGAGTCCTGCCTTGCCCTTGACGCGAATCGGCGGCAAGGTCTCAAAGGCAATCCGTTTGCTTGCGGTGCGATAGACGTTGTAATCGCAACGAATTTCGCCGTGCGGCGCGGCTTGCATCAGGCGCGCGGCAAGGTTCGTGGCATCGCCGATCGCACCATAGGTGCGGCGCGCAGTGCCACCATACGCGCCGACACGCATTTGCCCCTGCGCGATGCCGATGTGCGTGGTGGAGATTGGAGATTGGAGATTGAAGATTAGATCGAGCGCGGCGTGGATCGCGCGCGCGGCATCGTCGTCGTGCGCAATCGGCGCGCCAAGGACCGCGTAGAAAAAACTTCCCTTGTCGCCAATCGTCAGTTGAATGATGTTGCCGTCGTAACGATTCACGATGTGCTGAGCGTGACGAATGGACGCATCGAGTTTCTCACTCGCGCGTTCATCGTTGTCGTAATCAATGTCTTGAAACTGGACGAAGAGCGCGGTGGCGGCGCGCAGTTCCAGCGAGAATTGCTCTTGTCCTGCGCGCAGACGCTCGTACAGCGCAGGCAGAATCCAAGGGCGCAGTTGTTCCTCGTGCAACGCGTCGTCAGGCAATTCGTCCCAAGGCGTTGGCTCAATCGGGGTAGCAAGTTCGCCGATGACGGTGAAATCGCTAATAGACCTCACAGGTTTTGCGAAACCTGTGAGGTCTTGGAAGGTTGTCGGCGCCAGCACGATTTCGCCTTGCTGTGCCAACTCCGCCGCGCGCGCCATCGTCTCGATGGTCTTGCCGGCGAGTGTGTCAATCAATTGAATCTGCGGATCACCAACGATGAATCGCCGCGCAGGTCCCGTCGCGATGCCGATCTTGAGTGCAAGGTGTGGAAACGCGCGCATCGCGTCCTGCATCGCCAGCGCGCACGTCACTGCTCTGAAGGATGAAGTAGGAAGTAGGAAGTATGAATCTTCATACTTCCTACTTCCGCCTTCATACTTTTCTTCAAAGAAGCACGTCATCGCATCGCCCGCAAAACCGATGACACTGCCGCGATAATTGTGGACGTGGGTGATGAGCGCGTCATACACCTGATTCAACTGACGCGTCAATTCTTCCGCGCCGCGTGCCGTGCCAAGCGCTTGCGCGAGCGACTCGGTGAGCGCGGTAAAACCCGAAATATCCGCAAAGAGTGCAGAGCCATATGTACGATCGGGGAGCGCGTCACCGCGCGCGAGTGCGCGGCGACGATCTGTGGCGAGGTAAGTGACAAGCGAGGAAATAATCACAGCGTAGATTTTACGGGGAAAACACGCTGTTGTCAACAAAAAAACGCGCGCGACCAGACCATTTAGAGTCTATCCGAAAAACCTGTTATGGTATACGCTCTTGGGTAGAAAACGGTAAATGGCTTGTTCAGACCTCACAGGTCTCGGAGACCTGTGAGGTCTGGAAACCTCTTTCTACCCAAGAGCGATGGTATAATCAAGGGTATGAACGAGAACGACACATCCACCACCAGCAAGCGGGCGCGCACGCCCAACAACAAAACCACGACGGGCTTTCGGATTTCCGATGCTCTATGGGCTGTCCTTCAGCCGCTGCTCCCTGCTCATCCTAACACGCATCCCTTCGGTGGCGGCCGCCCTCGGCGCCCCAATCGGGAATGCGCCGATGCGATCTTCTACGTGCTGCGGACTGGATGCCAGTGGAAGGCGCTGGATCACACCGATGGAGTGCCTGCTCCACAGCCCACGACCGCTTTCAGGAATGGGTGGAGGCGGGAGTCTTTCTGAAACTCTGGCAAGTGGGCGTGGAGCGGTTTGATGAATTGAAGGGGATTGATTGGGAATGGTTGAGTATGGATGGGGCACTGACCAAAGCCCCGCTGGGCGGAGAGGATACGGGTCGCAATCCCACTGACCGAGGCAAACAAGGAACGAAACGCAGCCTTTTGACGGAAGGACATGGGGTGCCGATTGGCATGGCGGTAGATGGTGCAAACCGCCACGATATGAAACTGGTGCGGGAGACGATAGAGAACATTGTGGTGGAACGACCTGAACCCACCGAAGAGCACCCGCAGAACATTTGTCTGGATAAAGGGTATGATTACCAGGAGGTACGGGATACGTTGAGCGAATTTGGGTTTACCGCCCATATTCGTTCTCGGGGGGAAGAAGCCAAAGAGATGGCGAAAGAGGCGGGGAAGCGGGCTCGGCGCTGGGTCGTCGAGAGAACGCACAGTTGGCTGAATCGCTTTCGGCGGATTTTGGTTCGTTGGGAGAAGAAGGGCGCAAATTATCTGGCGTTGCTGCATTTCGCCTGCGCTCTGATTGCCTTGCGCGCAGCAGGGTTATTCGGATAGGCTCTAAGAAATTGACGTCTCGGACATTTCAGCCAACACTTTGGCGCGCGCCACATTCCGATC
>JAOACU010000029.1 GCA_026417715.1 Anaerolineae bacterium
GCGTCTTGCGGATTCCCCTTTTTAAAATCCATCATCGAAATCTTGGGATACTCGATTGGGTCAATGCCCAGCACCGACACCGTCACTTCACCCGCGCCCTTGACGGATGCCGATGGAATGTACGATTGCGCGTATCGCAATGTGCTGACCGCGCCCACACCTTCGATTGAACGAATCTTGTTCGCGAGTCCCTGGCCCGCGCCGATGTCTCCTTTCCAAATCGCGACCGATGGCGGCAACAGCAAGTAATCGCTCCCCAACGATTTTTCAAACAGTTCGATGACCGTCGTCGTCAGCGAAAAGAGCATTCCGCCCACACCGACGACAATCGCGATACCGATCATCGTCGCGCTCGCGGTAATCGCCGCGCGCGAGGGATGTCGCGTGAGATTGCCTTGCGCGAGTTCGCCGGTGCCTTCGCGCGCGAAAATCAACGCCGTGAGCGCGCCAAACATATTCGCGAACGGACGCACAAGCGCAGGCGCGATGAGTACCAGACCGACGAGGAACATCAAGCCACCGAGCGCGACGAGTTCAAAGTTGCGCGAGAGCAAACCCAGAATCGCAATCACGATCATCACCGTGCCAACGATTGTGCTAATGCGCCCAATGCGCGCGGCGGTGAGACCTACTGATGGACGCAACGCTTCGATGGGCGTGACGCGACTGGCGGTGAACGCGGGCAACAATCCTGCAAACAACGTCACCCCCACACCTAGCACAATCGAAACGATGATGAGCATCGGCTCGACGATGACGCCACCACTGAACGTGAGATTCATAAATTGCTTCATCATCGGTTCGGCAAGACTCACAAAGCCCACGCCAAAGAGATAGCCGAGAACGAGACCAACACCTGTGCCGACGATACCTTGCACCAAACCCTCAGTGAGAATCAAACCGATGATGGTTGCGCGACTTGCGCCAATCGCGCGCAACATTCCAATATCGTGACGACGTTCAGCAACGATGGTGCGGAACGTGTTGAAGATGATAAAGCCGCCCATCAGCAACGTGAAAAAGCCGAACATTGCGAACATCACGTTCGCCATTTGGATTGCGCCCATAAATTCCGAGCCGCTCACCAAACCACCCAACGTATAGTTTGCCCCAAGTTCGGTTTTGATTCGATTGACGATTGCTTCGCTCTGCGCTTTGTCCGTCGTCGTCAGATTCGCTTCAATCGTCGTGATGCGATTCGGCAAATCGAACAACTTTTGCGCTTGCGATAACGTGATGAACACTTGCTCATTGCCGATGAGCGCGCGGCTCGGCATAATGCCGACAATCGTCAACTTGACGACGCCTTCAGTCGTTGGCACTTTGAGCGCGTCACCAAGTTTCAACTTGAGTGTGTCGGCAAGTCGTTGCGAAATCACCGCGACGTTGCCATCGCCTTGCCGCAAGAATCGTCCTTGCGTGATGGTGTAGTCGCGCAACTGCGGCGCGAGGTTCGGATCAATCCCGACGATGTTGAGTCCCATCACATCCACATTGCGCCCGTAAAAATTCGGTGGCAAGTTGATGGCGCGATCAACCACGCCTGCTGCCACACGCACGCCATTGATCGCGCGCACGCGATTGAGTACGCTCGTCGAAAACGCTTCGCCGGTTTTGTGTGTGATCATCACATCGGTTTGCCCCGATGCCGAGAGCATACTCTTTTCGAACGCGCTCATAAACGTCGGCAAATAAATGCCCGTGCCCATAATCACCATCACGCCAATCACAATCGCGAGCGTGGTGAGGAACGAGCGGAGTTTGCGCCCCCAGAGGTAACGGGCGGCGAGTGTGAGTTGGAGATTCATAGCACTCCTGATTTTTGATTTAAGATTTATGATTTAAGCCGAACTCTCAAATCCTAAATCCTAAATCATAAATCCTAAATCTTAAATTCCTACGCGATCGCTTTCATCATCCGCGAAGCCGATTCTGCATTCTCGGCGCGTGACAATTCCAACTGCGTTTCGTTCACAATCGTTCCGTCTTTGAGGAAAACGATGCGGTCGGCGTACGCGGCGATGCGCGGGTCGTGTGTCACCATCAACACCGCGCGCCCCCACTCTTTGGCGACTTGTTGCAACAGCGCGGCGATTTCGTCGGACGATTTTGTGTCGAGATTGCCGGTCGGTTCGTCCGCAAGCACAAGGACAGGTTCAGAGATGAGCGCGCGCGCGATCGCCACACGTTGCTGTTGCCCTGCCGAAAGTTGATCGGGACGACTGTGCAAGCGCGCGCCCAAACCTACTTTGGTCAGCCACTCGATTGCTTTTTGCTTTGCCTGCGCGGCATTGACCCCATCGAGCAAAAGTGGTAGCGCGGCATTTTCAATCGAGGTCAGCATCGGAATCAGATTGAAGAATTGAAAGACAAAACCGATTTTGCGACGACGTAATTTAGAGAGTTCATCATCGGATAACTTGTTGAGTTCTTGCCCATCAATGCGCACGCGTCCTTCGGTCGGACGATCCAAGCCGCCGATGAGATGCAACAACGTGGACTTGCCACAGCCGCTGGGTCCCATCACCGCGACGAACTCGCTCGGTTCGACGCGCAAGTTTACACGATTGAGCGCAACAACCGCCGTTTCGCCACTGCCATAAATTTTGGTGAGATTTTCAGTTTGCACGAGAGACATCGTTTCTCCTGATTTTAGATTTGAGATTGCAGATTGCAGATTTTGTCTTTCAATCTGCAATCTAAAATCTGCAATCTTAAATTCGCTTGGGTCTGCCGCGCGGTTTGCTTTCGGGTTCGGGAAGGGGTTGTTTGCGAATGTCATCGAGGCGCGCTTCGGTGATGTCGAGCCAACGCAAATCGGCTTCCAGATGCATCACGGCTTTGTCCAACAACAACATCTTGGCGAGTTCGCGGCGCGGGTTGGCGCGCGCGCGTTGCGTGGTGATCGCGTGCAACTGCTGGTAGAGATAGTTGCGCTGTGTGTTGATCAGTTTGTACGGATCGGCAAAACCCGAAACGAGCGCGATCATCAGTTTGATGAAAAACTCGTCGCGCTGATGTTCGCGCGCACAACCACAGGTGAACCACTCGCGCAAGAATTTGCGTCCGGCGGGAGTGATCGCGTAGATGCGCTTTTCGGGTCCCGCGTCTTGCTCCACCCCTTCGGGCGCGACCAAGCCATCGCGCTCGAGTCGCGCGAGCGTGGTGTAGATTTGCGCGGGCTTGACCTCCCACAGTTCTTCACCGCCGATGACGGCTTGAAACGCGGCGCGTAATTCGTAGCCGTGACGCGGCTTTTGTGCCAACAGTCCCAATACCGCGTGGCGAACGGACATAGACCCTCGATGTTTGGATTCACAGAAAACTATATAACGAGTTACTAGTTTTGTCAAAACGGCAAGCGCTTGAACATTTCTTCAAAGTATGGTATCATAAGTCACATAAGACCGCTATCGCGTCGAACGCACGTGGATTTCGTAGCGTCGGCGACTTGGGAGGATGACGATGATACGCGCCAAGCATCTCATAACGATTGTCCTTTTGCTGGTAGTGGCAAGTTTGTTCACATCGAACGCGCGCGCGGCAACACCTAGCATCGTGATTGTGCGTTGGGGCGATACGTTGGCGAGTATCGCTGCGCGCACGGGTACGACTGTGCAAGCCCTGATGCGTGTGAACAATTTGCCGAATGCGAATTTCATCTACGCGGGACAACGCCTGATCATTCCTGCGTCAGCAAGTAGCAGTGCTTTCGGAGCGACCTACAACGGCGCGGTGTACACCGTCGTTGCGGGTGACACGCTGGCAACGATTGCCGCGAAATTCGGCACCACGCCGAGCGAGATTATGCGCGTCAACGGTCTCTACAATCCCGATTTTGTTTACATCGGGCAACGTTTGCGCATCCCCGGGCGCAGTGCGTTGCCCGCCCCGCAACCACCGAGCGCGCCTGCACCACTCCCCGCGCTCAACCCCGCGCGCGTTGCGCCCACGACCGGCAAGTGGATTGACATTGACTTGAGCGAACAACGCATCACCGCGTACGAAAACACCACACCACTCAAATCCGTTCTCGTCTCGACGGGCTTGGCATGGACACCCACGCCGGTTGGACGATTCGCGATTTACGTCAAAATTCCTTCGCAAGCGATGAGCGGACCGGGTTACTATCTCCCCAACGTGCCTTGGGTGATGTATTTCACCGGTTCGTATGGCATTCACGGTACGTACTGGCATCACAACTTTGGTCGTCCGATGAGTCGCGGTTGCGTGAATCTCACGATTGCCGATGCCAAGTGGTTTTACGATTGGGCAGAGATTGGAACGCCGGTGATTGTGCATCCATAGTGACGATGAGCAAGCCCGTTCGTTTACTCGCTCACCTCACGCAGATACCAGAAAATTCGGTGTGATATGTAGGACAAGTTTGCAAATGGTAGTGATCAAAAAGTAATGCTGAGGGTGTCATTCTGAGGCGCACTTTACACGGTGCTGAGCGAAACCGAAGCAAGAATCTCTCAAAGGACTATGCGAGAAGCTTCGCTCAGCGTGACACATTGCCTTACCAGCATTACTTTTGTAACACCACCAAAAATCACAAGGGGCGAATGATCATCGCCCCTTGATCATTTCCACCGCACGGCGACTCGTTGCGGACGTCCCATTCGGTCGGGATACAGCACATAGCCGTTGTCGCGTCCAAACTCGAACAACTGCTTGGTAATCGCTACATCGTCGCGACAATAGGCGATGAGTTGATCGAGTTTGCCTTCGCGAAACCACCGCACCGCCAACAAGCCATCCGCCGATTTTTGCACCCCCAGCGTCACCGATGCGAGCGCATCCAGCCCCACGCGAAAACCCAGTTTGTTGTACAATTCTTCCAACAAGTCAAGTGTGTTCAAATCGCTCAAACGTTCCGACGTGTATGCCTTGAGCACCTGATAATCAAAGTTGAACAGATTGAAACCGATGACGCGATCCGCCGCCTTCAAATCAGCGATGAGCGCGCTCACGTCCTTCTCGGTGTACGCTTTGAATTCGTTGGTCGCCGTCGAAAACGTGACCGCCACTGAGACACGCAGTAGGCGAAGGTTCTCACGACCACCAACATCGTGAAATGCTTTTTGCGTTTCCAGATCGAAGAAAATATCGTTCATTCAAAATCCTTGGTTCGTTAGTTCGTTATATCGTTAGTTCGTTAGTTCGTTGGTTCGTTTAACGATGTAACGATGTAACGATGCAACTATCCAACGATGTAACTATCCAACGATGCAACTATTTCAAAATCCCCAACAACACCGTCAACGTTACGAGACTCCCCAACGTTGACGCAAAGACGATGCCCGTGACGAGTTTGGGACGCGCGTCGAATTCCACCGCAACGATGGTTGCCATCACGGCGGTTGGCATTGACGCTTGGGTGATGCAGACCGCGCGCGTTACACCTTCCAAGCCCATCAGCGTTGCAAGTGGAAACGCCATCAACGGCACCAGAACGAGTTTGGCAACCGTCGCCGTTGCAATCACTGCGCGATCATTTCCGATCTGTGTGCGCGCCATCTCGATACCCAGAATGACAAGCATCGTGGGCACTGCCGCGCCTGCCGCCAAATCCACCGATTTGAGAATCGGTTCGGGAAGCGGAATGCGCGCCAAGTTGAACATCAATCCCAACGCCGCGCCGTACACCAGTGGCATCTTGAGCGTGTTGATGAACGCGTCGCGCGCGCTCGCTTTGCCGCGTGCCGCAACAAAGATGCCTAGCGTCTGGATGAGAATCGAGTTGATGGTAAAGTAGAACGCCGCGCGCGCCAGCCCTTCTTCGCCAAACGCGAACAGCATCAGTGGCAAGCCATAATTGCCCGCGTTGACAAAGAGACATCCTAGCATAAACGCGCTTGTCGTCAGCCGATCGTAGCGTAGCGCGCGCGTCAGCAACCGACACACCACCAGCATCAGCGCGGCAATCAGCACGACGAATACCGCAATCGAAGCGTACTCGCTACTCAACTTGGCTTTGTACGTCAGCGAGAAAACGAGCGTGGGAGTAAAAAAATACAGCATCGTGCGCGCGAGGGGCCGCGCTTCGACACCAAGTTTCTTGGCGAGGATAAACCCAACAGCGGCGATGAGCACAATCGGCAAGATGATGTTGACGAAGATGGATGCAAGGTTGGCGAGGTTCATAGGGTTGGGTAATTAGGTGATTAGGTGATTGGGTGATTGGGTGATTCGGTGATTGGGTGATTGCAGGGTGATTATTTTTCGTCCAGAGGGATATCCAAGAGTAGGAACTCGGACTCTTCGTTGAATTCCAATTCTTGCAACGCATCGGACGCGAGCGCGCTCAAGAATTCGTCCTCCGAGGCGGCGGCGCGTTGCAAGGCGCGTTTGGCTAACTTGCCACCGACCTGACCGAGCGCGGTAATCGCCGCGCCTTGCACCTCGCGGTCAGGATCGTCGAGCAACTGGACGAGTGTCGCGGTTGCCGCGCGATTTTCCAACTCGCCCGTCGCGCGCGCGGCTTCAAAGCGCATTCGCGGATCGGGCGATTCCAACTCGCGCGCAACAATGTCGCGCCAATAGTGATCCGCGCTGCGTCCCATTGCGGCGATCGCGCTCGCGCGCATCTGTGGCGCGGCGTCGTCGTACGCCGTCGCAATCACCTGGCGCACCACCTCATCGCTCCAGTATGCCACTGCTTCGAGCGCGCGACAACGCACGGTGAGATCTTCGTCTAGATTACGGATGATGGCAAGGAGAGTTTCGCCCAGTGTATCCGCCGATGTGCTCGTCAAGCGTCCGTACTCGGCGAGGAGCAAGAATCGTCCAACCGCATCTGCTGCCGCCGCGCGTACGCTCGCATCGGGGTCTTGGCGCAACAGCGCGAGAAACGGCTTGACCAGCGCGGCGTCTTCGTCCTCCCACAACCCTTCGATGCCATTCACGCGCACTTGGGCATCGGGATCGTTCAAGAGATGACGAAAGAGCGCGTTGAAATCCACCTCAAAATGTTGCTCGGCGAGTTCGACCATCTGTTGCGCGGCGCGACGCCGTTGTTCGACCGGCAACGTATCCCACACGCGTGCGAACTCGCTGGCTTGCGCCCGACTTGCGCCCGAAAGCGCCCACAACACTTCTGCCCGCAACGAGTCGTCATCCTGCAAGTGGGCAAGGGCTTGTTCAAAGTTCCACACTATTCGTTGGCGAACCATCGTACTCTCAACTCCTACACTCATTATACCACAAGATGCGCGGAGGTAATAATGTGAGTTGTTACCCACTTGACCTCGGCGCGTTCTAAAGATACAATGTATTTGCTCGACCTGTTCCCTTGACGAGGTGTACCGATGCAAAGGGGTGGTGTAGCGTGGCTGGCGCGCCTCACAAGGTTGTGGGCGCGCGTGGGACTGGGCGTCAAGATGGCGACAATCGTCGTCATCGGTACGATCGCGCTGGTGGGCGGGTTTCTCTATCTGGGAACAGCGGCGTTGAATGAGAGCATTCAACGCACGTTGCAGGAACGCGTCCTCTTGGCGCAAACACACGCGCGCTACCTGGATTACGTTTTGCTAGGCATCGAGCAAACCCTCCCCGATGTGGCGCACACGCTCGCGTTGTCCAATCCCCACGCTTCCGAAGCAACCCTAGCCGATGCGCATCAACGTATGGAATCGTATGCGCGGCAAATCTTTTTCCTCGACCGCGATGGGCGCGTACGGACTTTTCCTCCCACGATCTCTGTGCCTCCTCTCTCCACTCTGCCAAACGAACCTTCATCCACGATTCACTATGCCACATATTCCGTGACCGAAAGCGAGCCCCTCGTGCTGGCGAGTGCTCCCGTGCGCGATGCGAATGGCGCGAGTGTGGGCACGTTGTTCGTTCGTCTCGACTTGAGCGGACCGAATATGCGTCTTTTTGCCGACCCGATCGGGCTGGGTGAATCGGGCTATATGGACTTGGTGGATCACAAGGGCTTGATCATCGCGAGCACGCGCGCAGCGCGCATCGGCTTGCAGAGCGATCACCGCGCCACGTTCGCCACACTCATCCAAACTCGCCAGAGCACTGTTTCAATGTGTCACGATTGTCACACTGGCAGTTCTGCATCGGCGCGGCAACGCGAGGTGTTGGTGTTCGCGCCGCTCGAACGCGCGCCGTGGGGAATCGCGATTCGGCAAAGCGAAGACAAAGTGCTTGCCGCCGTGCATCACTTGCAACAGCGCATTTTCTTGTTGATGGGCATTATACTAGTCGGTGCGCTCGGCTTGGTCTATGTGATCACGCGCAGCATCATCGCGCCCATCCAAGCCCTCACTGCCGCGACGCAACGCATCGCCATCGGCGATTTGGATACGCCGCTCGACGTTCGCGGCGAAGATGAAATCGGCGTTTTGGCACGCTCGTTCGATGCGATGCGCGCGCGCGTCAAACAATCCCTTGCCGAAATTCAGATGTGGAATCGCGAGTTGGAGGCGCGAGTGCAAGAACGGACGCGCGCGTGTGAACAAGCCCAATCGGAACTGCACGAACTGAACGAGGAACTACGACGTAAGGAACAAGCGCGCCGCGCCTTGTTACGTCGCGTCTTTTCCGCGCAAGAAGAAGAACGCAAACGCATCTCGCGCGAATTGCACGACGAAACTTGTCAGGTGCTCACGGGACTTGCCTACGCGCTCGATGAAGCCATCGAAACGTTTCCCAGCCCCGAATTCAAGCCCCAACTGGAACATATGCGCACCCTCGTCACGACCGCGCTGCGCGAAATTCAACACATCATTCTCGATTTGCGCCCCACGATGCTCGATCATTTGGGCTTGGTGCCAGCGTTGCGTTGGTATGCCGAATCGCGCTTGGAGGGCACCGGCATTCGTTTTACTCTGCGTGAACAAGGTGAGCCCGCGCGTCTGCCCAGTGCCGTCGAGACGGCGTTGTTTCGCGTCACGCAAGAAGCGCTCAACAACATTGCGCGGCACTCGCGCGCGACACGCGCCGAATGCGCTTTGTATTTTGCGCCGACTCAGGTGCGGATTGTCATCAAAGACAATGGTAAGGGTTTTGATCCCAAGACGATTTTCAGTAGCAACGAACATCGGCGCGGCTTGGGCTTGTTGGGAATGCAAGAGCGGATGAGTGCCGTAGGAGGACGTGTGGAGATTGATTCGACGCCGGGCGAAGGCACGGTGATTCGTTTGCTGGTGCCACTACAAACGAATTGAGGGGATAGTGCTACAAAAGTAATGCTGGCAAGGCAATGTGTCACGCTGAGCCCTTCCTTACGTCAGGGTAAACTCCGCGAAGCGTCTCGCAAAGCCCTTTGAGAGATTCTTCGGCGCACAAGGCGCGCCTCAGAATGACAAACTCAGCATTACTTTTTGATCACTACCTTGAGGGGAGGCGTTATGTCGCGACCCATTCGCGTTTTGGTGGTGGACGATCACGCGATTGTGCGTGAAGGGATTTGTTCATTACTCGCGCGCCACAAAGACATTCAAATCATCGGTCAAGCCGAGGATGGTCAACGCGCCATCGAACTCGTGAGCCAAATGTCGCCCGATATTATCCTGATGGATATTCAGATGCCTGGGATGAACGGCTTGGACGCCACGCGCGAGATTCACCGACGCTTTCCGCGCGCGCGCGTCTTGGTCTTGACGCAGTATGAGAATAAAGAGTATGTGTTGCCCTTGTTGCGCGCGGGCGCGGTCGGTTACATTCCCAAGAGCGCGCGCGCGAACGAATTGATCGAAGCCATCCGCACCGTGTACACCGAAGGCGCATATTTGCCGCCGCGTATCACCCAAACTGTCGTTACATCGCTCTCTGAATTCTCTACCTCACCTGCCAATACTTTGCCGTTGACCGAACGTGAAATCCAAGTGCTTCGTCTAGTGGCGGAAGGTTTGAACAGTCGTGAAATCGCCGAACGGTTGAACATCAGTGTCAAAACGGTGGATACGCACCGTGCGAACATAATGGAAAAGTTGGACGTTCACAACACCGCCGAGTTGATCAAAGTGGCGATTCAAAAAGGATTGGTGAGCGCGTAAACGGAGCAAGCCAACGACCTGCTGGGCACAACCCAGCAGGTCGTTTTTTATACCGAAAAATCCTGACCCAGAAAAATACTAAAATCTTCCGATGCGTACTCCGCTATTCGTACAGTAAACTAGGAGTGTTAGGTGTAGGGACGCAACAACGTTGTGACGTCCCATCTTTGTTTTGCCAACCGATTTTTCGCGCAAGGAGGTCTGGATGATAGTTCCCCCTGTAACCAATCCCACCTTCAACGAAATGTTCTATGCCAGTTTACAAACCCCTCCCTATGGTGAACGCGTTCGCACGTGCTTGCAGTGCGGAATGTGTAGCGGCATTTGCCCGTATGGTTATCTGATGGACTTTCCCCCAGGTCGAATGATTGCCGCGCTCCGCTCGGAAATTTTTGATCGCGTCCTCAAGACCGATACCGTCTGGATGTGTATTGCGTGTTATGCTTGTACCGAGGCGTGCCCATCGGGCATTCCGCTCACCGAAAAATTGATGACGCGCGCCAAAGAGGAACTCATCCTTGCTGGTCAAGTGCCCGCCGAATTGCAACTCGCATTTGAAAACTCACAACGCTATGGCAACGTGCTGGGACAATCGCCGCGCAAACGTGCTGATTGGACAAAGGGAATCCAAGCCACCGTGCCAGTATTGGGCAAAGATAAAAAATCTGCCGAGGTGTTGTGGTATGTCGGCGATTATGCCTCGTATCACCCGCGCAGTCAAAGTATCAGTCGCGCGTTCGCGCACATTCTGAACGCACTGCACGTGGATTTCGCGATTCTTGGTCCCGAAGAATCGAGTGATGGCGATTCACAACGACTTGCCGGCGAGCGCGGCTTGTTCGAGATGCTCGCGCAGAAGAACGCGCAAGCGTTGCGCAAGTTCAAGTTCAAGGAAATTATCACCACCGATCCGCACGCGTTCAACGCATTCAAGAACGCCTATCCCACGTTAGGCATCACATACCCCGTGCGTCACGCGACGCAGTTCCTTGCCGAACGTTTGACGCAACTCAAGCCGTTACTCAAACGCCCCGTGAACGGCAAAGTCACGTTTCACGATCCGTGCTACTTGGGACGCGCGAACAACATCTACGACGAACCGCGCGCGCTGTTGCAAGCGATTCCCGGCGTCGAACTTGTCGAAATGTCGCACAGTGCGAAGACGAGTTTGTGCTGTGGGGGTGGCGGCGGCGGAATGTGGCTCGATGGTTTTCAATGGGAAAAAGCGCATACGCGCACGTCCGAATGGCGCATCCGCGAAGCCGTCGCTGTTGGCGCAACGACACTTGCCGTCGCGTGTCCATACGAACCTCCGCGCTTTGAAGACGCCATCAAAACGATTCGCGAAGCCAGCGGAATGGAAGTGCGCGATGTGATCGAGTTGTTGGCGGAAAGTATGGAACAGTAGAGTGCAGTATTCAGTGTTCAGTATTCAGTCTGAACACTGAACACTGAACACTTACGAGGTTACCTATGAACCTAGTCGTTCCAATCAAACTGGTACCCGATTTGGTGGAAGAACTGGTGATTGACGCGAGCGGGACACGTCTCGATCCTGACGCGTTACGATTGAAATTGAACGAACTGGACGAGCACGCCATCGAACAAGCGATTCTGCTCAAGGAAAAAGGTGCGGCAAAGCACGTGAGCGTCGTTGCGCCAGACATCGAAGGCATAGACGAGGTGTTGTTCACCGCCGCCGCCAAAGGCGCGGATCGTCTGGTCAAACTCACGGGCAAGTGGAGTTACGATGTGAGCAATCGCGCGCTGGCGCGCGTCTTTGCCAATTTCATCAAGACGTTGCGTCCCGAATTGATTTTGACTGGTGTGCAAGCACATAACGATTTGGACGGCGCAGTGGGTCCTGCGCTTGCTGAGCATCTGGGAATGGCGTATGTGGGCTATGTGTCTGGCGTCACGCTCACCGATAGTCGCGCGCGCGTGCGCAAAGAATTTCCCGGCGGACTCGTCGCCGAGATGGAAGTGACGTTGCCCGCCGTGTTGGGCATCCAAGCCGCCGAAAAACCGCCGCGCTATGTGCCCATCAGCAAAATTCGCGCAACGATGAAAACCGCGCAAATCGAAACATTCCCCGCCGCTGAGTTGGAAACGATTGGCGCGCCGGTGAGTGTGCGCTTGTTCCCACCCGAAACGCGCGAACGCGCCACGATGCTCGAAGGCGATGTGGACGCGGTGGCGACACGTCTCGTGGAGATTTTCAAGGAGCACGGAGTGTTGTAAAGTATGAAGGATGAAGTATGAAGGATGAAAACTCATACTTCATACTTCATACTTTTCAAGAGGAGATACTATGAGCCATGATGTTTTTGTCATCATCGAACATCTACGCGGGAAGGTGAGTGATATTTCGTACGTGATGCTAGCCGCCGCGCGCAGTATCGCCAGCGCGACGAATGGCAAGGTGATTGCAGTGTTACTGGGTCACGATGCCGAGTCGCTGGCACGCGATTTGGCGGCGGATCGCGTTCTCTACATTGAACACGCGGCGTTCGCCGATTTTTCATCCGACGCGTATCAACGCACACTCGAAAATCTCATCAAGGAACACGCGCCGCGCGCGGTACTGTTCGGCGATACAACCATCGGCGGCGATGTAGCGGCATGGCTTTCGACGCGTCTGAACTTGCCACTCGTGAGCGCGTGTCGCACCTTGCGCGCGGATGATGGCACCCTCAAGTTCGTCAGTCAAATCTGCGGCGGCAAGATGATGGCAGAGGGTGATTTGCCTGCGCCCACCGCACTCGTGATGATGGTGCCGGGCGGCTACAAGCCCGAACAAGGACGCGCGGCACAACCACCTGAAATCGCGCGCGTTGATGCGCCTGCGCTTGCCGATTTGCGTGTGGCGACGAAAGGATACATCGAACCGGCTGTGGGTGATGTGGATATTTCCAAAGAGCCAATCCTTGTTTCCATCGGACGCGGCATCCAAAATCAAGACAACATTGAACTTGCTGAAGACCTTGCCAAAGCGTTAGGCGGTGTTGTTGCGGGTTCACGTCCAGTGATTGATCAGGGTTGGTTGTCATCCACGCGCCTCGTTGGCAAGTCGGGCAAAGCGGTCAAGCCCAAGTTGTATCTTGCGCTCGGCATTAGCGGCGCGCCCGAACACGTCGAAGCCATCGGCGATAGTGAGATGATCATTGCCATCAACACCGATCCCAACGCACCGATCTTCAGTCTGGCAAAGTACGGCGCGCAAATGGATATTCTCGATTTAATGCCAGTGCTGACCGAAAAAGTGCAACAAGCGCGTGGGTAAAGTATGAAGTATGAAGTATGAAGTATGAAGTATGAAAAAGACTTCCTTGTTTATCCTTCATCCTTCATCCTTCATACTTCCGCCTTCATACTTTGGAGGAACGTGAATGTCATACGAGGTCATCAAATCTCTCATCGTTCTCGTCGCGTTACTGATCGCATTCGGCGTATTTGGTTGGCGCGTGTATCAGTCGCTATGGGTGAATTTGCGACGCGGACAACCGAGTCCCGAAGCGTTTGGTCGGTGGGGTGAACGCGTCAAAGGCGTCATCACCTACGTTGCCGCGCAGGGACGTTTGTTTCGCGTGCTCGTTCCTGGCACCGCGCACTTTTTCATCTTTTGGGGCTTTCTCATTCTCTCGCTGACAATCTTGCAAGCCATCGCCGAAGGATTGTTCGCGTTCATTGATCCGCATTTCAAATTGCCCATCATCGGCGAGTTTGGACCGCTGGCGTTGGCGCAAGATTTCTTTGCACTGGCGGTTATTGTTGCAGTCCTCTACGGACTGTACTTGCGTATCATCGTCAATCCCGAACGTTACAAGGCAAGTCACAAAGCACAAGGCGTGATGGTCTTGTCGTTCATCCTGACGATTATGCTCACGCTCCTCGTCTTCAACGGCATTCTCATCAATCTAGGTAAAGATTCCATCGCGGCGTGGCGACCGCTTTCGATGCTCTTTGGCTTGCCATTCGCGGGACTCGACAAGAGCGCGCAGTTCATCGTTGGCGAAATGGCGTACTGGATTCATCTGGGCGTGGTGTTGTTCTTTCTCACCGAATTGCCCGAAGGCAAACATTTTCACATCGTCACATCTGTTCCCGCTGTCTTTTTGCGCGATCTCGATCCGCCGGGGCGATTGCCCAAAGCACCTGAATTCGATGGCAAAGTTGGCGTGAGCGCGATCAATCAATTTCGCTGGCGGCAGATGCTCGATTTTTACACCTGCACCGAGTGCGGGCGATGCCAAGATGTGTGTCCCGCGTATGCGAGCGCTGGGATTCTGTCACCCAAGTTGTTGATTATGAACCTGCGTCACGCATTAGCGACGCGCGGCGCGCGACCACTCATTCCCGATACGATTTCGGAACAGGTGTTGTGGTCGTGTACGACGTGTTACGCGTGCGATCAAGAGTGTCCACTGTTCATCCAGCACATCAAGCCACTCGTGGATATGCGTCGCTATCTCGTCAGCGAAGGACGAATGGACGCGCAGTTGCAAGAAGCGCTGGCGAAACTCGGACGCTATGGCAATTCGTTTGGACAATCGGAACGTAATCGTGCCAAATGGGCGGCAACACTCCAACCCAAAATCAAAGACGCGCGCAAAGAGTCCGTTGAGTATTTGTGGTTCGTTGGCGATTACGCGTCGTACAGCCCAAGCGTCGTTGACATCACGCGTCAAACCGCGCAAGTATTCCAGCGTGCGGGACTCGACTTTGGCATTTTGTACGAAGCCGAACGTAATTCAGGTAACGATGTGCGACGCGTCGGCGAAGAAGGTCTTTTTGATATGTTAGTCGAAAAGAACGTCGAAGCGATGCGCAAAGCGAATTTCAAGACGATTGTGACGACGGATCCGCATACGTACAACACGTTGAAGAACGAGTATCCCAAGATTTCGGAATTCGGAGTTCGGAATTCGGAACACTCGAACCCTGAACCCCGAACTCCGAACTCTGAACTCCGAACTCTGAACTCTGAACTCCGAACTCCGAACTCGCCCATTCTTCACTACGCTGAACTCTTGGATCAACTGATTACCGCAGGCAAGTTGAAATTCAGCAAGAAATTGAACTACACCGTCACGTATCACGATCCGTGCTACTTGGGACGTTACAACGGTGTGTACGATGCGCCGCGCCGCGTGATTGAGGCAACGGGATGCAAACTCGTCGAAATGCCGCGTTCGCGTGATCGCGCGTTGTGTTGCGGCGCGGGTGGCGGTCGGATTTGGATGGAAGAAGGTGCGGTCAAGGAACGCCCCAGCGAAGCGCGCATCCGCGAAGCCGTCGCGCTCGATGGTGTCACGGTGTTCGTGACCGCGTGTCCCAAGGATATTACGATGTTCCGCGACGCGGTGAAAACGACGGGAAACGAAACGCGAATCGTGGTGAAGGATTTGATTGAGTTGGTGAATGAAGCGTTGTAGGGATTAGAGATTAGAGATTAGGGATTAGAGATTGAACGAATCTCCAATCTCTAATCTCCAATCTCCAATCTCCAACTGGAGGCAATATGGGCGAAAAAATCGGTGTGTATGTTTGCCACTGTGGGAGTAACATCGCCGGGATGGTGGATGTGGTAGAAGTCGCGCGGTGGGCGGAAGACAATTTGCCTAACGTGCGCGTGGCGCGCGATTACAAATTTATGTGTTCTTCACTCGGGCAAGAAATGATCGAGAAAGACATCAAGGATTTGGGATTGACGCGCGTCGTTGTTGCCGCATGTTCACCGCATCTGCACGAGACGACGTTTCGGAATGCGTGCAAGCGCGCCGGGCTGAATCCGTACTTGTTCGAGATGGTTTCGATTCGCGAGCAAGTGTCGCTGTCTCTTATACACATCT
>JAOACU010000291.1 GCA_026417715.1 Anaerolineae bacterium
GCTTGCTTTTTCACGTTCTCGGCGTATTCCAAACTCTCCTGAATTTTTTGCTTGCGCTCGTTGAGCATTCTCAGGACGGGTTTGTACGCAATCATCCACAACAAGAACAACAGCAAGCCAAAGTTGACAATCTGGGCAAGGAGCCAAGTGACATTGATGCCTAGTTTATCCAAGGCAACCTCCGCAGAGAAAGACTAGCGCGCGCTAGAAAATCTTAAAGCCGATCAAGAGCGCGACCACCAGCGCAAAGATGCCTAACGCTTCGGTGAAGGCAATGCCGATGAACATATTGATTTGCACTTGACCAGCGGCTTCGGGATTACGTCCCATCGCGTTCAACGCGGCATTCACCAACAAACCCAAACCGATGCCTGGTCCAATCGTGCCAAAACCGATCGCGATGGCGGCAGCAAGCAAGCGTAGTCCTGTGTCTGTCATTGAAATCCTCCTGATAGAAAAGTGATGAGTGGTCAGCGGTCAGTAGCCAGTGATTCGCTAGTCGCTAATCACCAGCCACTAACCACTAGTGATGTTCTTCCGCACCGTGCGCGGTGGTTGCAATCGTCATAAAGACGAGCGTGAGAATCGCAAAGACGAACGCCTGAATGAACCCAACGAAAATCTCCAACGCGTAGAACGGAAACGGCAATGCAAAGAAGAGGAATGCCATAATGAGGAGCACCACTTCGCCCGCAAAAATGTTGCCGAACAATCGGAAGGTGAACGAGAGAATCTTGGACACTTCACTGATGAATTCCAAGATACCCATAAACAAATCGAGAAAACCAAAGACGAGCAACCCAAAATTCGGTTTGCCCTTGAACAATGTTTTGAAGAATGCCACAAACTTGCCAATCATCAAAAAGCGCGCAAACCAGTATTTGACGACACCGAGTGCTTGCATCCCAAAGACTTGGGTCATAATGACTGAAATCAGCGCGAGCGCGAGTGTCGTGTTGATGTCGGTAGAAGGCGAGCGCACAAAGGGCGCGAGTACGCCAGCGTGTTCACCTGCACCGTGCTTGGGTCCCAAAAATTCTTCGAGCGCTGGAGGCAAATCGAATGTGACTATACCATTCGGCGCGGGGTGTTTCTTGTCCACGACGATATAACCAATCGGACCAAAGCCCGGCACCAAACCTAGCCAGTTGGAAAAGAGGACAAAGATAAAGATTGTCAAAACAATCGGGAGAAATTTGCGTCCGCGCGCTCCAGCCACATTGTGCCCCAGCCCGTCCCACATTTCGACAATGAGTTCCATCACGTTCTGCAGACCGCTGGGTACCAATTCCATCTTGCGCGTTGCAAAGAACGCGAACAAGAGAATGAGGAGCATTACAAGCCAAGTGGTAAAGAGGGTGTTGGAGACCGGAAAAGTGAAACTACCGAATTCGAGTTCAAACAACACTTCGGGTTGGACCGCGACAGAAGCGGTCACCGCGTCTGCGCCAAAGCGCGGTAGAAGGAATCCCGGTAAAAAGAGGATCGCCAATATGACGATGATGAATAGCCAACGTTTCACGACTCGTTCTCCTCCTTCGTGCGCGATTGAATGATGCGTTCGTTTGCTTCCTTCACACTGCGATACACTGCCAACGTGCCGAGCCAAATGCCCAAGATCATCAGGCAGAGTGTTCCAAACGGCGCGCTGCCTAGCGCGTGATCGAGCGCGATGCCCACGCCGAGCGAGCCAAACGTCGCTCCGAGCGTCAAGGCACTCAAGCGGAACAACAAACCCAGTCCCGTCCACGTCTCGCGCATACCGACCCCGTTTTTAGACTGCCGAATTATACACTGAAATCCGAAAAAATCAAATCATTTGGAATCGGCTTTCAATTTCAAATAACGCGAGACGCTCGCGTGTCCTACGAAACCAACGACGCGATCGTGTTCGATGACCGGCAGTTCCTCGCGTTCGCTGGTCGAAAGTTGAACGAGCGCGCTCGCCGCGCTCTGCTGTGGTGTGAGTATCGGCACGCGCGCCAACGGCGTCATCGCGTCACGTACGCGGCGCGTCTGCCACTGTGTGCGCGGCACGCGTTGTAAATCATCGAACGTAATCGTACCCAGCGTGGTCACACCATCGGAGACGACGAACACTTGCTCGCGACGCGGTAACACATACGTTTCCGCGAATTCACTGAGCGAAAGATCGGGGGACACTGTTTCGACACTCTGAATCATCACCGCGCTCACAGGGACACGGCGCAACGTTTCCAACAACGCCGTTTGCCGATAACCCTCGCTCGCCGCGTTCCAGAGGAACAAGCCAATCAGTCCGTACCAAATTCCTACGCTACTCGAACCGATGAAAAAGACAACAGCACCAGCGCCAATCAGTATCAGCGCGATGAATTGTCCCACGCGACTCGACCACAGCGTCGCGCGACGTAAATCGTTGAGCACGCTCCACAAGAACGCGCGCAAGAGCCGACCGCCATCGAGTGGAAAGCCAGGGGCAAGGTTGAACAACGCTAGCGAGCCGTTGACTTGCGCGAGAATACTCATCAGCAAAATCGGCGCTACGAGCCAACGTCCGAAGAGGTGGGTGGAATCCAAAATCATCAACCAAACCCACGCCGCGCCGAACACTGCCGCGAGTGCTATGCTGGTCAAGGGACCAACGACAGCAATCAAAAATTCCGAGGAGGGGCGATCGGGTTCTTCGGTGATGTGCGCTACACCACCAAAGATGAACAAGGTGATGCGCTTGACACCGATGCCGCGCTGCAGCGCCATCCACGCATGCGCGAATTCGTGCGCGAGGACAGAAGCAAACAAGAGGAAACTCGCCAAGACACCGAGCGTCACCGAGGTCACATCTGCACGGGGAGAAATTGCGCGCGGATGCAATTCACGCGGAAACTCGATAAAACCCAAAGTGTAGATGAGCAGCGCGACGATGACAAACCAACCCACATCGAGATACAGGTCAATCCCCATCACGCGCCCAACGCGCCATGAACTTTTCATTCCTCGTCTTCAATCGCTACAGGTTGCATCGCCAACACACCGATTTCTGCGCGATGCAAACGGAGCAACAAGGCAGTAGTGAAAATTCCCAACACTGCTGTAATGAACAAAATGCCATCAATCGCCGCCCAATCGGCAAAGGGTCCGCCTACCAGCGTACCAATAAACTGACCTGCCGCAAAAAAGATGGTGTACATTCCCATAATCGCACCGCGATCGCCGGCGCGCGCTTCGGTCACATCGGCAAGGTAGGTCAGTGACGCAGGCATAATGCCGCTGACGACAGTCAGCAACGCGAGCGCAAGAACAACGAGCACGGGCACTAACGGATCGTTGAAACTGGGGCGATGATTCATTGCAAACAGAACAGTGCAAAGTGCCAACACTCCACCACTACCGATGAGCATCACTGTCGTGCGACGAATCTTTCCCAGCACCCAACTCCAACCCAGCACACCGCAAACGAAGAGTACGGCAAAACCCAGAGCCGCGATCGAAATTAGAGTTCCGGCATTGCGTTGCGCGCTCAACATACCAAACAAAAGTTGCTGTGGAAATCGTTCAGGCGGCGCGAGCAATTGTCCGATGAATTGATTGAGCCAAATACCGAGAATGATGTTGATGGCAAGCCATGCTGGAGCGAAGCGTAACACGACGGGTGCAAGGAACACATCGCGATAATGATCGAGCGTACGCCGCCACGCGCGCGTGCCGACGCCCAACGCGCGACGCACGCGCGTCACGAGAGACCGCGTAGGGTCGCCCCTGTGTTTCGCGTCCTTTCGCGTCCTTTCGCGCCATTCCGCGTCCTTTCGCGCCCTTTCGCGTCCTTTCGCGTCCTTTCGCGCGATTTCGCGAATCCCCAAGAC
>JAOACU010000292.1 GCA_026417715.1 Anaerolineae bacterium
CGCTTGTACGCTGGATGTTCTTCGAGTCGTTCCCGTTGATGATCAACAACTTGTTGTCGTCGCTCTTCTTTCGCATTGACATTTTGATTCTGAAACCGTTCAAGGGCGATACGGTGGTGGGGTATTACCAAGCCGCGTACAAATTTGTGGACGCGCTCAATTTCATTCCGTCGAATTTCACGTTGGCGATTTTCCCTGTCCTCTCGCGAATGGCCGCCGACTCGAAGGATGCGATGTTGCGCGCGTACATCTTGTCGCTGAAAATTTTATTGTGGCTCGCGTTGCCCATCACGACTGGAACGATTTTTATCGCGCGCGAACTGATTCTGATTTTCGGTGGCGATGCGTACTTGCCCGATTCGGCGATTGCGCTACAAGTGTTGATTTGGTTTCTGCCGTTCAGTTTCATCAACAGTGTGACGCATTACGTTTTGATCGCGCTGGGGCAACAACGCTTTTTGACCAAAGCGTTCATCATCGGCGTTGTGTTCAACGTCGTCGCGAACTTGATTGTGATTCCACCACTCAGTTACGTGGGCGCCGCACTCACGACTATCCTTTCCGAAATCGTGCTTTTGATTCCGTTCTACTACAGCGTACGCAAAAATCTTGCCTCAGTACCATTCCTCTCGATTGTATGGCGACCGACCGTCGCGGCGAGTGCGATGGGGGTGTGCTTGTGGTGGATGTTGGAGCACACGAACGTGGTGTTGGCAGTGCCGTTGGCGGGGATGATTTACGTGGTGATGTTACTCGCGCTCGGCGCGCTGGGGGAAGACGAGCGCGCGGTGCTGAACAAGTTACTGCCAGACAAATGGCGTGGAAAAATCGTAGGGGTGTAAAAAGGTGGTGCTACAAAAGTAATGCTGGTAAGGCGATTTGTCACGCTGAGCGCAGCGAAGCGTCTCGCAAAGTCATTTGAGAGATTCTTCGGCGCGTAAAGCGCGCCTCAGAATGACACTCTCAGCATTACTTTTTGATCACTACCTATAAAAATTGTAGGGGTGCAATTGAGTTGCGCCCCTACAATTTTGTACACGCTTGTTCAAATTTTTGTAACGCATCTTCGATGTTCACACGCGGCACTTGCAAACGCATATCGGGCACTTGAAGATTGTACGTATCAATCAACTGATTGAGCACAGTCGCGCGCTCACGATACTCACGACACGTCTCGGCGCGCGCGTGTTCGAGTTGTTGCCATTCAGCAACGAGTTGCGTGGTGGAGAGTGTATGCAGACGCGCGCGTTGGGCGCGGTGATGATGCGCGGCGCGTTCGAGTAGTGCAGCCAGCGCGTCCAATTCGGCGCGAATCGTCTTGCCTTTTTCGATCCACTCAGGCGCGACGCCGGCGTCCTTGAGAATTTTGAACGCCAGTCGCCAATCGGCTGGCACATACGGATCATCGTCAAGGTCGAGGGGCTTGCCTGCGCCACTCAAATCGTCGAACTCACCGCGTTCCATCGCCTCACGAATCTGTTTATCTATCACACTTTCGTACGCACGTCGCTCATCAGTCATTCGTCCTCCGTCCAAATAAGAACGAAGCCCTTGCCGTGTGGACAAGTGCTTCGTTCTTAGCGCGCCAACATCTAACCTTCCTCTTGCATTTGGCGCAGACGCATCAAGCGCGCCCGTCGCCGACCCTTGCGTTCGTCCATTCGACGTTGCTCGCCTTTGGGAATAAACCAACGGCGTCGGCGGAGGTCTTTCATAATGCCGCCTTCCATCACTTCTTTGTTAAAGCGACGGAGCAGACTATCGAACGACTCGCCTTCACGCAGTCTTACGGTCACACAGAATCACCCCTATCTAGTTCAATTTTTGTCTTCTTTCAAACAAGTGCATATTACCATTTGAGTAAGGAATTGTCAAATATAGCCGCGTACTGTGTTGACTTGTCACACGGCATCGGTTGTGCTATGATACACGCGTGATCAACTCCCTCTCTGTGCGCGCCGCGCGCGCCGAAGACAAAGACGCCGTGCTGGCTTTTTGCCAAAACACGTTTCAGTGGGGCGATTACATCCCCCACGTGTGGGATCGTTGGCTCAATGATTCCAATGGGCAACTTCTCGTCGGTGTGGTGAACGATCAACCCGTGAGCGTGATGCGTGTCGCGATTCACGGAACGATGGCATGGCTGGAAGGAATGCGCGTGCATCCCGATTTTCGTCGGCAAGGCATCGCGCGCGCAACCGAAGCCGAAGGGCGCGCGTGGGCGCGGGCGCGCGGATGCCGCGTGGCACGCCTCGCCACGAGCATCAAAAACCTCGCCGCGCAAACGATGCTCCACCTGAGCGGTTATCAACGCATCGCGCAATTCAACGAGTGGGAAAGCGAAGCCGCGCCCGGCGATTTTTCGCACGCGCGCATCGCTAGCGAAAACGATTGGCAACAACTCGATGCGCTGTGGCGCGCCGCGCCGATGTATGCCGCAAGCCGCGCGCTCCTCCCCGATCGAAATTGGCACTGGACGCCGCTCGATGCAACACGCTGGAGCGAACACCTGAGTAGAGGCGAAGTGCGTCACACTGCCAGTGCGTTCTCCATCGTGATTACCTTCGACGAACAAGATTGGAGTATGATGTCGCTGTTCGCGCTCGTCGGCGACGAAGAGCAAATGTACAACCTCGCGTGCGCGGCACGTCACGAGGCAGCGTATCGTGGTTATCCGCGCCTCGAAGCACAAATCGCTGACCAGCCGATTGCGAATCGCGCGCTGGCACGCGCAGGGTTCACGCCGAGTGGTGGAATGTTTATTTACGAAATCGAATTGTGATGTGCCGCGAGGATGCAATGAAAAAATTATTCGCGCTTTTTGTCGCGCTTGTGCTTGGTGCATGCACGCCGCGTCCGATTCCCACAATGACACTTGCCACGCCAACCCTCGCGCGCACCGCCACCTTTACTCCAACACCAACCTACACCCCCACGTTCGTGCCCACTCCCGCGAATACACCAACACCATCTACCACGCCAACGTTGTTCGCAACACCATTTCCGTACGAACGCAATCCGCGCGCGATTGTCGTCGAAGCGGATGTGTGGGGTGGCAACACCTCTGCTCCATTGCGCGAAGCGCACGTGCCGTTGTTTCGCTTGTACGGCGATGGCTTTGTCGTTTTTGCCGGCGCCAACGCGCCACTCTCGACAGGCCTCGATGCGGTCGTCCGCACGGGCTATTTGTCCGATGGCGAGATTCACAACCTGCTCGCGCATCTCAATCAAGTGGCGTTTTTGAATCTGCGCGATTATTACGAGCCGCGCCCCAAGCCCCCCGATGCCGCTACCGCCTACATCAACGTTTACCAAACGCGACTGAAAAGCGTACGCGTCTACGCGCCCGATCACGAGAGCACACCCGCCGCGTTCACCGAAGCGTTCAAGCGCATTTTGCTGACCACTCCCGCAAACGCGCAAACATACACTCCCACGTCTGGCTACTTGCAAACTACTGATGCCGGCGCAGTATCGAATTTCACCGTGAAGGACAATGTGCTCGATTGGACGATTGCCGGCATCAAACTTGCCGATGCGACGAACGGCATCACAGTTACAGGTCAAGCGTACGCGCAACTCGTTGCACTACGCGCCGAGAAACCAACGGCGACTCTGTTTCGCGAAGGCGAGCGTGTGTATCGCGTGCGCTTTGAACCGCAACTGCCGCGCGCGGTGTACCTGAGCGATGTGTTGGGAATGATTCTGAACGCGCCGCGCGAATTCGATGGACGCATTTTCGACATCGTCGGTTACTATCGCGGCTGGAATTTGTATGGCGAAGCGCGCGGCACACCGGTCACGCGTAGCGATTGGGTCATCGCCGA
>JAOACU010000293.1:0-237 GCA_026417715.1 Anaerolineae bacterium
CGTCAAGCGCGGCGTCATCACCAACAAGAAAAAGACGTTGCAGCCCGGCAAAATCGTCGCGGGCTTTTTGTTTGGTTCACAACGCTTGTACGAATTCGTACACGACAACGCGATGATCGAATTGCATCCCACCGATTACGTGAACGATCCGTTCATCATCGCGCAAAACGACAATATGATTTCGATCAACTCGGCAATCGAAGTGGACATCACCGGGCAAGTGTGCGCCGATTCGAT
>JAOACU010000293.1:247-3826 GCA_026417715.1 Anaerolineae bacterium
GGTGCCGCGCGTTCACGCGGCGGCAAGCCGATCATCGCCTTGCCGGCGACCGCCAAGGATGGTGCGATCTCGCGCATCGTGCCGCAACTCAAACCCGGCGCCGGCGTGGTCACGTCGCGCGGCGATGTGCACTATATCGTGACCGAGTACGGTGTGGCGTATCTGCACGGCAAAGCCTTGCGCGAACGCGTGCGCGCGATGATCAACATCGCCGCGCCACAGTTCCGCGAAGAGTTGGAACGCTACGCCAAACAAAATCACTACATCTAAGATGCTTTCCTTCTTGCATCGGCAAAAACCCTCTGCCTCATCTCCACGCGTCTTGGAGACACCGCGCGGTCAAGTCACTGTGATCGCGCGGTGTCCTGCGGACGAGATTGCCAAATTGGGAATAGACGCAGAACTCGGCTTTTTTTGGCATAATCGTTCCGATTTACAGCACCAAGCCCTGATGCGAATCGCCGCGCTACCCGATGGCAACGTCACGCTGGCACACAATCAAGATCGTGTCATCGTGGGCTATGTGACAGTCGCGCATCCCGATCCAGACACACGCTGGGGGCGTGATCGGATTCCGGGTTTGTACGAATTGGGGGGCATCGAAGTCGCGCGTTCGTGGCGTTCGTGTGGTATCGGACGCGCCTTGCTCACGGCACTCTTTGCCGATGGTTCGTACGATGACGCGATTGTGATCGCGACGGGCTATCGCTGGTGTTGGGATTACGAATCGTCGGGGTTGACCTTGCGCGAATATCGGGAGGTATTGCATCGCACGATGCAACGCGCGGGGTTTGAATTCTTCGCCACTGACGAACCCAACATCGCTTGGTATCCTGATAATGCGCTGGTGGCGCGTATCGGCAAACGAGCACCTAAAACATTGGTGAAGAAATTCAAAGGACTGTTGTTCGAGAATTTGGGAAGTGAATACGTGATGGGTGAATTCATCGGGAGGTAAGCCATCTTATGACAAGTTTGCAAACTTGTCCTACGTCACTGCGAGTTGTTATGCTAGCACTTCGTTTGGCAGAACACAAACGTATCCTAATCTTTGTTGACATTCTCATCATCGAACTCACCACACTCTTGGCGTTTTGGATTATGGCATTGCGCGCCGAGTGGGTATTCGACACGCGCTATTTGATGAACTATGGCGCGTGGTTTATTTTTCTTCCTGCGTTGTGGTTTCTCTCGGCGATTCTCAACGGTCTGTACGATTCGGCAACGATTGCCGATCTTGCGCAATCTGTTCAGCGACTTGTACGCACCATCGCGTTTGTCATCATCGTCTATCTTGCCATCTACTTTTTCTTTGCAACGCCCGGTGAACTGCCGCGTGGGGTGGTCGGTTATCAAGGCGCGCTCAGTTTTGTGGCGATTGGTTTGTGGCGCGCGCTGTATCTCGCGCTGGCACGTCGTCGTTCCTTTGCGCGCAAAGTGATTATCGTGGGCGCGGGTTGGGCAGGGCAAACCATCGCACAAACGATTCAGCAGAACGCGCCCGCACACTATCAGATTGTTGGTTTCGTGGACGATGATCCCGCGAAACAAAATCAATCGCTCGACATCGCTGGCACGGCGATTCCAGTGCTAGGCGGCGCGCGCGATCTCACGCGCTTGGTCAAGGAGCATCAAGTACCCGAAATTATTCTGGCGATCACGCGCGATCTGAGCACCGCGCTCTTCCAAGCCATCCTTGATTGCAAAGAACAAGGTGTGCAAATTACATTGATGCCGATTTTGTTCGAGCAACTGACAGGGATGGTGCCCATCGAACACATCGGCGATAATTGGAACGTCGCGCTTCCGCTCGATTCGCCAGAGGCGAGTGGATTTTATCCCATCGCAAAACGCACGCTCGATGTGGTTGGCGCGTTGATTGGGCTGGCGATCTTTTTACCCTTGCTTCCCTTCATCGCGCTTGCCATCAAACTCGATTCGCCGGGACCGGTGTTTTTCCAACAGACGCGCGTGGGCAAGGGCGGTAAGCCGTTTCGTCTGCTCAAGTTGCGCACGATGGTTGCTAATGCCGAACCCGATGGTCAAGCCGTGCGCGCACAGAAAAACGATTCGCGCGTGACGCGCGTGGGCAAGTGGCTACGCAGAACGCGCTTGGATGAAATGCCCCAACTGTTCAACGTGTTGAAAGGAGAAATGAGCGCGGTGGGTCCGCGCCCCGAACGTCCTGAACATCTCGCCGAGTTAGAGCGCGCGATTCCGTTTCATCGGTTACGCAACGCGGTCAAGCCGGGAATGGCGGGCTGGGCGGCGGCAAATTACGAGTATGTGGATAGCATCGAAGATGCCAAGATTCGTTTGCAGTACGATTTGTACTACATCAAGCATCAATCGTTATGGCTCGATTTGCAAGTGTTGTGGCGGATGTTAGGGCAGATTGTGGCGATGAAGGGAAGGTAGAGATTGGAGATTGGAGATTGGAGATTAGAGATTGGGGATTAGAGATTGGGGATTAGAGATTGGAGGTTGGGGAAGAGTGGTTAGGGTGCGGTGATTTCCCAGAGGACGATTTCGGGTGGGCACAAAAAGCGCGCGCGGGGTGCGCCCTTGCCTTCCAAGCCGATGCCGCGCGAAACATACAACGTGAGCGTATCGAGTTGATAGCGTCCGGCTTCAAAGCGTTTGCCGTACAACGACGACGTGAAGAACGCGCCAAAGAACGGCGCGCGAATTTGTCCACCGTGCGTGTGTCCCGAAAGTTGCAAATCCACGCCTTGCGCGGCGGCAATTGGTGCAAGGTCGGGTGTGTGATACAACAGCAGAGTGAAATCGTCGGGATCGCCGTGCAAAATATTATCGAGTGACGCGCCATCGGTTTGGGGGTTGTGCGTGCAGGTGATGCCCACAAGGTCAATCGGCTGACCGTGATGCATCACCGTGACGCGCTCGTCGCGCAACCAACGGATGTTGTCGAGTCCTTCCAAAAGTTGTGGTAGCACGTGCGCTTTGTCAACGGGTGGACTGCCACTCACCACATACACGCCGAGTGGCGCGCGTAGTTCGCGCAAGAACGCGCGCGCGTGTTCCCACGCCACCGGGTCTTCGACGTTCGATAGATTCAGAAAATCGCCGGAGAACACAATCACATCGGGTTGCAGTTGGCGCGCGCGTTCGAGCACGGCGCGCTCGCGTTCGGTCAAGCGCTCGATGTGCAAATCGCTCAAGTGTAACACGCGCAAGGGTGGTGTGTTGGGCTTGAACTTGGGCGAGCGCAAAATTTGGCGCGTGAGGTGAACGCGGTGCGGTTCGATCCAAAACGCATACACCACGAGCACACTGCCAACGATTTGAGCAAGTAGATCGAGTGGTGTGGGCAACAGCGCGAAGGGCAGACGCATCATCGCGAGCGCGAGCGTCGGCGGCTTGGCAGGACCGAATGACTTGTGCGCGCGTGGCAAGAGCACGAGGATCAACCAATCGCCGAAAAAGAATGATGCCAACATTAGCGCGCGTGGCAAGTCACCCAACGTCGGTACAAGTGCCAGCGCGAACAAGAGGGCGGCAAAAATCGGCGCAGGCAAACTTTCGATAAGGTCTGCCAAGCGAATCAAGGTATCGAAC
>JAOACU010000294.1 GCA_026417715.1 Anaerolineae bacterium
GACAATGTGTGGTCAGCCGACACCGCGATTTTGTACGGCTTGTACGATGTGAACGGTGACAATCCGCTCGTGCTGGCGGATTTTGAACGATACTGGGAGGCGTTGGGAAGTCGTTCCGCGCGCGCATACGATTTGCTCAATACCAAATTTCTGATTGCGCGCAAGAACGCGCCAGTGGATCGCGATAAATTCGTGTTGGTGTTTGAGGATGCCGCGTTCAACGTGTACGAGAACACGCGCGCGTTGCCGCGCGCGTTCGTCGTGACTGATGTGCGCATCGCGCCGAATCACGCGGCGGCGTTGGAGATGGTGCGCGCGGCGGATTTTGACCCAGCGCAGAGCGTCATACTAGAGACCGACGACCGAAGACCGATGACCGACGCGTCTTCGGTCGTCGGTCGTCCGTCGTCGGTCAGCATCGTGGGTTACGGTCCCAACGAAATTTGGCTGAATGTGGACGCGCCGCGCGCGGGTGTGCTAGTGTTGAGCGAGGTGTTTTATCCGGGCTGGCGCGCGTGGGTGAATGATCGTGATGTAGAAGTAATGCGCGCGAATTACCTGTTCCGCGCGGTGGCGGTTCCCGCTGGCACATCGCGCGTGCGGTTGTTGTACGAGCCGCTCGCGTTTCAAGTTGGTGTGGGGGTGTTTGCGGTGACGGTGGTTGTGCTGTGTGGCTGGTTGGTTACGCGAATGCAGTGGCGATGAAAAATGAATTGGGGCGCAAGTGAATTGCGCCCCAATTTCATTTTGCCAACAACTCTTCCAACTTTTGGATAAAAGCGCGTTCGGTCATCACCATACTGGTACGCGTGATCGGTCCAATCGCGTTGCCGTACACATTTCCGTCCTTGCCGATAAAGTACGTTTCGGGGACACCTTTGGCGCGGAAACGCTGATAGATTTCACTGCCAATGTCGGGACCGTTGAAATAGGTGATGCCAAATTCTTTTAGGTATGCTTTGGCGGATGTTTCACTATCCACGTAATTCACGCCGATAAACACCACACCGCGATCCTTGTACTGCCGCCACGTCTGTTCGAGGAACAGTGCTTCGTCGCGACACGGCACACACCACGACGCCCAAAAGTTGACGACTACCACTTTGCCGCGCAGTTCCGACAAGCGAATCTTTTGCCCGTCGAAGGATGTGAGCGTGAAATCGGGGGCGGGACCGCTGGCGAGTTGCGCCTCGCCGCGCGCGCGCAAACCAAAAGCCAACAGCGCGATCAAGCCGATAATCAGTACGAAGAAGAGCACTTGGATCCAGCGCGGCATTTCACCACTCCTTCAACTCTTTTTCGAGTCGTTCCACATATTCGCGCGGCATTGCCGATGTGTCGGTTGCTAGTGCGTTCGAGGCGCGACGCGTCAACCACGTGCGCACCGATAACCACGCGATCACAATCCCCAAGACCAAGCCCAATGCGGGCAAGAGGTATGCCAGCCAATTGAATCCTTCGGCGGGAGGCGCGCCCAACACCTGAAAGCCATAGCGCGCGACGAAATAATCGCGAATCTCCTGCTCACTCTTGCCTTCGAGTAACATCCGTTTGATGTCGTTGCGCCAATCAATGCATGCCTGCGTGTTGCACACATCGAGTGGCGTGTTGGGACAGACGGGGCAGTATAACGTCTTGGCGATTCGATTGACTTGATCGTCGAGCGTGGGAGTTTGCGCGTGGGCGGGTAGAGCGGTGAGAATCAACGTTATCAAGATAGCGACGATTCGTATCCACATACACTATGTTCCTTAAAATGATAGATTTGTCCTACGCTAGAATTTTTCAAAGCGTTCGACATCCATCACAAAAACAGTGGCGCCGCCTACTTGAACTTCGACGGGTTGTGCCAAGTATAATTCGCCCGGCTCCATCACTGGCGGCATCGGATTGACATAGCGCGTGCGCGTGATGCAATTTGCTTTGACGATGTGGAGCACATCCTCGAGTTTTTCTTCTTCCACACCAATCAAGATGGTGGAATTGCCTTCGCGCAAAAAACCACCAGTCGTACTAATCAGCGTAAAGTGATGTCCTTTTTCGCGCAGCGCGGCGGTGAGTTTGCTGGCATCGTCGTTATGCACGATGGCGAACACCAGTTTCATTTTGCACCTCCCCTCTTCCGTGTCCAAATTATACGTTGGCTTGTGTGCAGCGTCAACGGGTTGCGCGTGCAAGGCACGTTCGATGTGCGCGCGAATGTCGTTTTGGATCGCGTCAATCGCGCGTGTGCCATCAATCACAACAAAGCGTTGTGGCTCAGCGCGCACCAGTTCCCAATAACCGTTGCGGACGCGCGTGTGGTACTCGATATCTTTTTGATCCAAGCGATTCGTTTCGCCGCGCTGACGTCGTGCCAGACCGACTTCCACCGGCACATCCACGAAAAATGTCAGGTCAGGTGCCAGACCGCCAGTGGCAAAGCGCGTGATGGCGCGCAGCGCATCGAGATCGAGTCCCAAGCCATAGCCCTGATACGCCAGGGTCGAATCGGCATAACGATCACATACGACGATTTTGCCGGCGGCGAGTGCAGGACGAATGACCTCGGCGACGATTTGGGCGCGCGCGGCGGAGAACAGCAGCACTTCGGTTTCGTTGCGCATCGTGCGATTGCGCGTGGACAGAATCACCTCGCGCACTTGTTCGCCGATCGTCGTGCCGCCTGGCTCGCGCGTCAAAACAACGGCGTAGCCGCGCGCGCGCAAATGCTCGGCAAGGAGACGCGCTTGAGTAGTTTTGCCGCAACCATCGGGTCCTTCAAAGGTGATGAAGAGAGACACGCGGATTCACTCGTGGGAAATTTTTTTGAGCGCTGTCAGCACCTTTACTCAGGTGGTAGTGGTTCGTCCAAAATTTCGGAGAAATCGCCGGTGTAGGATTGGATAAATCGGTGAAATGCAATCACCTCATCAGTCGAAATAGGCGGGAGGTCTTGAAAGCGTTCCCACTCGTCGGGTGTGAGATCGCTGTAGAGCATTTGCGCGGTGTGTTCAGTGAGTATGGCAAAGAGCAGGGCTTGGGTGTGACACATCGGACAATGCACACGCATTGCCCATACCTTGCCGCGTCGTCCGATGATTTGCGCGTCCTTTGCGCGAAAGCGATGTTGGCAGACGACACAGCGCAGTCGCGCAACGATCTCCTTGAGCATCGTGGGTGGTAAAGAATCCTCCATCACGTACACAACCTCGCGTTCCTTCGATTTATTCGCGCTCGACGACGATGGTCACGCGCGCGGTCACTTCGGGATGCAGTTTGATGGCGACTTGTTGTTCGCCCAGTTCCTTGATCGGCGCGTCGAGTTCGATTTTACGTTTGTCTACGGTGATATGCTTGTCGCGCGCGAGGGCTTCGGCAATATCGCCCGAAGTAATCGAGCCGAACAGACGGTCGCCTGCGCCGGCTTTGGCGCGAAAAACGAGTGTGGTCTCGCTCAATTGCCGCGCCAACTCTTGTGCCTCTGCAAGAGTCTTGGCTTCGCGGCGCGCGGCGGCGGCGCGCACGATCTCTGCCTGTTTGACAGCACCAGATGTGGCGGGGGTCGCCAAGCCGCGCGGAATCAAATAATTGCGCGCATAACCGTCACTTACTTTTTTTACCTGTCCCGCTTGTCCAACACCAGCGACATCTTTCAACAACAAGACATCCATCGCGATTGCTCCTTGTATTCGTTTGCTCTCCATTCTAGCACAATTCAGCAAAAAAGAAAAAACACCTATCCTACGTATAGGGCTTTGTCAAAGTCGCGTTACCCTGTCATTCTGAGCGACCGAAGGGAGCGAAGAATCTCTCAAACCACTTTGCG